>JADLGZ010000018.1 GCA_020849075.1 Fimbriimonadaceae bacterium
CGACACGGGTGAATACAAGGGGTTATTCGCGGCGAATTGGAATATCTTTGGGTACGGTCTTGCGGTCGAAACCCCCGCAACGGTTTCTGGATCGCTGGTCTTCGGGGACTACGTCGGCACCGGGGTAACCCGCCCTGTCACCTTTGAGTTCTATGACGGAGCCACGTTGATTGACTCCACAACCGTCAACGTGACCCCAAACGGCGGAACTCCAGTTGCATACAGCGTCCGCACGGATGCCCGCGGCCCCGCAATCACCGTCAAGGCTCGAGGTTCTCGATGGTTGAAGAAGGCGGTCGTCGCCAATATTTCGGGGCCAGGCGTCTCCGGTGTTAGCATTACCATGACCAATGGCGACTGCGATGCTTCCACTGAAGTTGATGCGGCCGACATTGATCTGGTCATCGCCAATTTTGGATTAATCTTCCCTGGGCCAGGCCCCGAGGATTCCGATATTGACGGATCGGGCGAAGTTGACGCTGCTGATATTGATATCGTCATTGCCAACTTCGGCAGCGTTGACGACTAAGCGGGAAGGAGCACACCGTCAAGCACAATATCGTCTGGTGCTAGGCACTCTGTGTCTGTGCAGGCTTGGAACTGTACGGTCACCTGAAACTCCGTCAAAGACGTAGCGTTACTGCTGAACTCAATCTCCACAATCCCCGTGAACTGATCATCAGCTCCCTCCGGATAACGGACCTCCGGCTCAATCCCCTGGAAGCGAAGCTGAGTTGGGGTGAGCCAGCGCGCGGGAGGATCGTTTGTGTTAAGGTGCAGTCCTTCAGGAATGTTCAGGATAACCGCTCCTGTGCCCCTTACCTCTCGATCTCTAAGTACGGCCGTGACTTTGCCGAGTACCTTTTTTTCTGAACTCTCTAGAATCGGCCCGCTCACCGTTTTGGAATGCTCCATCATCATGGCGACTCGCACCATACTTTCGGCAGCTTGGGGCATTTTTTGGGCGATCCCGACTACCGCCATGAGCGCTCGCTCGGCCACTTCCCTCTCGCCATAAGCGAGACATGCTTCAATGGCGACCGCGTTAGGCGAGGGAACGGCTTGATCCATTACGGGCTTTGAACGACCAAAAAGGTCGTCGTGGCTCCCGTTCGTAAAATAGAAACCTCCCTTGACCCGGTCCTCAAACTCGGTGATCATGTGCTGGATCAGTTGCTTGCCAAACCCTTGGTAAGCGGGCTCACCTGTCGCTCTACCAAGCTCAATCGCCGCCAGCGCCATGTGTGCAACATCATCAAGGTAGGCTTCCCCGCTCGGCGTTCCATCCGTGACTTGATGGGGCAAGGCTCCATGAGTTTCAACATGCATCATCCAACGCCGCATTGCTGCTTCGGCAATCAGCAATTCATCGGCCGCAACTAACCCACGAATAACGGCACCATTCCACGCGGCAATTGCCTTGTTGTCCAGTTGCGGGGCAGGTCTGGTTTGACGGGCCTCTAGCAAAGTTCGCAACTGCAGTCGAAACTCCTCCCGGCGATCTTCTGCGAGGTAAAGCAGATTCAGGCCTGTCAATTGTTGGGTGGCTTCATCTAGGAAGTTGCCGTTCTCTTCGATGCCAAAAGCTTCGATGAATGCTGTAGCATCTTGACCAAGAGCTACCTTGATTTCATCCACCGACCATAGGTAGTAGAGCCCCTCTTCGCCCATGGTATCGGCGTCTTGAGCAGAGCAGAAGAGCCCTTCGGCGGTGACCATTTCTCGCTTTAGCCATTCAATGATGCCAATCGTAGTCTGCTCCAACAAGCCAGCTACAGGAGCATTCATTTCACCTGCTAGCTGGGCAGCTCTTGCGTAGACCTGAAGGAGGAGCCCATTGTCAATCAGCATCTTCTCAAAATGCGGAAGTCTCCACTCAGAATCCGTGCTATACCGATGGAACCCGCCGCCTATCTGGTCATGAATCCCACCCAGAGCCATTCGCTCCAAGGTCAAAAGCACCATTGACAGCGCTTCACTGGTCGCGTCAGGAGCAGTTGAGGCATAGTCAAGCAGGAACAGCAGAGCTGGCGCGGGAGGAAATTTGGGAGCTGGCCCGAAGCCACCATTCTCGCCGTCGAAATCTGCCCTTAAGGCATTGAAGCAGTCCGTAAACAGCGAGGGCTCAATCGTGCTGGTGAGGGAGCTCATCGTCCGCCCCAAAGCCTTGCCAATCGCTTCAGAGATCTGGTCTGCACTCTTCAGAACATCGGGCCGAGACCGACGCCAAAGGGTGGCGATTTGCGTGGCCAAAGTAGCGAAGCCAGGAACTTTGCCCCGATCCTGGCGGGGGAAAAAAGTACCCGCGAAAAATGGCTTACGATCGGGTGTCATGAAGATCGTCATGGGCCATCCCCCGCGTCCGGCAATCATTTGGACGGCGAGCATATAGGCTTCATCCACATCGGGACGCTCTTCCCGATCAACCTTGATACTTACGAAGTGTTCGTTCAAGAACTCGCCAATAGCGGGATCTTCAAACGTTTCATGAGCCATCACGTGGCACCAATGGCAAGAGCTGTAGCCGATGCTCAGAAAGATCGCCTTATCCTCAGCTTTAGCCTTAGCAAATGCCTCGACTCCCCACTCATACCAGTCCACCGGGTTATCTTGATGTTGCCTTAAGTAGGGCGACATTGACTGGGCAAGACGGTTGGGCATACCCCTATTGTGACAGGCCCAGCCAAAGTCCTTGGGGGTATCCTCTAGCCTCAGGCGCTCGTAGCTCAGTGGATAGAGCATCAGCTTGCGGAGCTGGGGGTCGGAGGTTCGAATCCTCTCGAGCGCGCCAAAACTGGCAGAATTGATTTGGGTTTGGCACGAACTTTTCGTATACTGTAGCCGTGCATGCCCGCGTAACTGCCCTTTGTGTTGGTTTATTGGGAGCTAGCTTCAGCCACGCTATTATCCGTCGCGTAGATGTTCCCGATGCCCAGCACCAGGCTTTGGCCAACAATATTCCACTGGGGTGGATCCAATACCCTTCACCGAGCGCCGTACCGACAAGCTGCGCTTTGATAGCCGACCAGTTCATTCTGTCTGCCGGTCACACATACTCCAGCACTCCGGGCGCGATTATCAAGCTGGGTGGTGAAACCTATAATATCGTTGCGTGGGTCAAGAATCCGGCCTTCAACATTAATGACTTGACCGCCGGTCACGATTTCTCGGTTGCAAGGCTGGATCGGCGCGTTTTGAACCAAACACCCCTTACCATTCGATCGGCCACGGTTCCTGTGCAAACCATCATCAAGTGCTTCGGCATGGGTACGACTGGGCTTGGCGATGGCACCGGATTTGTCGCCCCATGGAATCCGATTCCGAGTTCATGGCCACCCCGCGGAATGACAAACCGGGTTGATATTGATAGCTCCATACCCAATGTTATCTTGACGGACTTCGACAAACCAGATGGGACAACAAATACCCTTTCGGACATTGGTTCCAGTCCAGCCGCAACCGACCATGAAGGGCAATTGGCGGGTGGCGACAGCGGTGGGCCGGTTACCATGTTGGTCAATGGCCAGGAACAGATTGTAGGTGTCAACTCAGCGGTAGCCAATTTCAATAACAATGGAATCACAGGAGACTACGGGGATCTGTCCGTAGTCTCGAAGATATCCGTGGACTACACATGGGTCATGAGCAACGCTTGGCAGGCGGGCCGGGTAGCAGGAAAGATCCACTTGGGTGACTTTGTTGGCTCACCAATGTTGCGTACAGCAACCATCTCCCTTCGCAATCCCGGAAGCACAACCAACTTGGAGAGCTTTATTGTTCCTCTAGCGATCGATTCGGGTTTTTCATTTGTTACGGCCCGTCGAGGTTTGACCGACCTACACATTACGATTCCCGGGTTCTGCGCAAAGAATCTGACAAATGTTAACATCACCAACACATCACCGGGTGATCTAAGCATCCTTCTTCCCAACGGCGATCCGGATCAGTCCCAGGAAGTTGATGCTGTGGATATTGACCTCGTCATCGCCCACTTTGGTCAACCCACCACGGATGCAACTCAAGGTGACCTTGACGGCTCAGGCGAAGTGGACGCAACCGACATTGACATCACGATTGCCAATTTTGGGACGCTAGGCCAACCTTAGGCCATCTCGTCGGAATCTAGAATCGAAGCTGGTAATCCAGCCGAAGCGTCCAGTTATCGCGCTTCACATTTGCGTCACGGAAATTAGCCCAGCTGACATTACCAGCACTGACGCTGAACAATTGATTTGGACCGGGGCGCTGGCTAAACTCAATCCCATAGCGATGCATGGTTCTGCGAACGCCATCTAGGTCGGTTTGCTCCAAGCCGTAACTGAGCCGCAAGGGGGATGGGTTCTGAGCGTTTAGGGTCAGATTGATGGATGCAATGCGCGACAGTTGATGCGTTTCGTCGTTGATCCGCTCTTCCCAAGATGCGCCGAAGAGTGTATTTGCCTTGTCGCTTCGTTGTTGGAGCCGGAACCCTTGAGTTCTTGTCGGCTGGACAATCGAGCCCAGCAACGCGTCGCCCCTCGCCTGTTCTGGATAGGTCTGCGTTTGGAAGGTCAAGTCATAGCCGGGGATGTAGCGTGCCGTAACCGCAACATTGCGAATCATGTACGTCTTGTCCCAAGGTAACTGGCGTGACTTGAGCATTGCATCAAAGCTCAGCTTGCGCGATGGCTCATTCGGAGTTGAGAACCGAAATGCTCGATCTACGGCGCGGCGACCTTCGCCGTCTACCTGCCCCGTGTAATCAAATCCGAGTGTCAGATCCCCGATACGTAGGCCCACAGAGCCAGTTTGGTTTTCGCGTTGCCAGCGACTGTAATCCTTGACGGTATCACTTCCAATTGAGAAACGGAAATCCCGAATGAAACCGAGTTGAATGGGCTTGCTTGTACCCAGCTTGAAGTTGCCAGTAGATCGGTCTCGCTCCGTGCCCCAAGCCTGTTGAGTATAGTTTGCCCCACCGAAGCTCAGTCCTCCAATAGTGCCACCGGTCAGACTCATATTTGAATTCTGAGTATCGTTCAACCCCAGTTCTCGGGCAAACCCATAGGTGAACTTGATGCCACCGCCAAGATTGACCCAGAACCCATAGTTCCTCCGTTGTTCGTCGGGCCGATCGGCCTGCGTACGACTGATCTTCACCTCAGTAACGCTGACTCCGGTGCGTTCCGTGATGCCGGTACTGAGCGTGTGGGCGCTAACGGTCTCGCGATTACCATCGCTGTATTCCGTCCTAGTTTGCTCTGTGCGTATGTTGGTATTGGCCGCAACCTTCGCTTCGGCGGTTAATGAGTTACGAGTACTATCGGGGGCCGTTGTCGAGGTGCCACCGTTCTCGATAACCTCGCGCTCAAACTGCACTGCGCCAAAGCCATTGAAATTCCTGGCAAGTAGCAATCGGTCCACAGACTGATCAAGTAGCGTCTGCGTCGGATCCGCCCATGAATTCGCATACCGGAACCACTGCAGTTTCGTGTCTTTATCAATATCCCACGTCAGCAGGGACTCAGCAATGGTGCGCTTTTCGTCCAAGAGGTCGTTCTGAGACTTCATGAGGTTCATCCTCACGTTAAGTCCGCGCATGAGCATCAGGTTGGCAAGGAGCTGACGTTGTTCTTGACCAATCATCTGGCCAAGCATCTCTCGCTCTGGATCCACCAAGCCCGAAACATTTAGGAAATTGGGATCAACCCCGCGCTCGATGTACTGAACTTCCATGCGAGGGTCCTGCAGGCGGAAACTGCCACGATGGGCTGAGCTTCCCCCAATGCGGGCGGTCATTGAACTGGCCTCAAACGATCGCCCTGAGCCCCAACTGGTTGAGAAGCTTAGGTCTGTCTTGTTCAAGCCAGGCAAAATCCCGAGTCGCTCACGCTCAAAACCCATAAGAGAGTTAAGCTCCACCAGATTTGCGCCCAACTCCTGGTGCCGGTAAGCAAACTTGGTGCTGCCCCAGTCCAAAGTTCCGGTTGTCAAACGACCCGAATCTTGGGTGCCAGAAATGAGTAGATCCGAAATGCTCACCCCGATGCCCTTTCCGGGAGTGTAGTTCATACGGTGAGAAGTGCGTGTCAGGCCCGTAGACCGGGTGAACCATTGCCGATCTTCGGGTCGTGCACTGAGGCCCGTAGGCTGATACATCATGGCGATACGAGCGATGTTCCCATTCTGCTCCGCTTCGCTCTGTTTGCTCGGGCCGTCAAAGCCATCATCGTTGCCAATGGTGTCCTGCTCGTAGCTCCAATTCGCTCCAGTTACCGTGATATTTTGGGTGGAGAAGCCCAGTCCCGAGCGATTCATCTCGCTTTGGCTGTACTTCAGCGTTAGCCCTTTGGTTCCCCAGCCGAGATCAAAAGCCGTCCGAGAGATTCCCCGTTCCTTGGCCAACTGACCTTTGTCCGACTCTCGCAAGCCATCAAATTGGTCGAAAGACTGGTCTACCGATTGGCTTAGGTATCCAAGGGTTAGGGTGCCACTCTGCAGGCCAAACTTGGTGCGCTGAACCCTGCCGCCACTACCTTCGCGGACGCTGAGATCGGACAGACTTAGCTTCGCGCTCTTTTGGTCTAGGTTAAAGCCGAAGTTCGTGGTCTGGAGGCCTCGCTCTTTCTCAAGCTGCTTCCGATCTGACTCGCGGAGGTCCTTGAAGCGATCGAATCCAGAGTCCACATTTCGTGAGCTGAAGTTCAGTGACCATCCGGCACCAGCGACACCATAAGACTGACGAGTGATAGAATTACCCTTCTCGCCAACTGTCTGAAAATCCTGATTCAAGGTGAGGGTTCCCGCCTTGATGTCCTTCATGCTCAAGCCGATCCGTTTGAGTCCACGCTCTTTGGATAGCGCCGTCACATCAGCTTCGCTGAAGCCGTTGTCGGTGAATGCGCTAAAACCGGTGAACTTACGATCACTCGATTGGTAGCTCAGTGACACCTTGCCACCCAGGACATTGCCGCCGATTTCCTGTACGATGGCAGTCCCCGACTCTTGCGCGGGTTGATCAAGGCCATCGCTAGCTCCCATCAAGGACTGGGATTGCGTAGTCTTCCGGCTTGAATAGGCAAACATGCCATTCATGCGCATGGAGCGTCCAAGTCCAAAGTTGTTCTTTAGGCCGTACAAATCCGTTCGCATCACCGAACCATTTTCGCCTCGCTCGGCCATTCCTAGGCCCAAGACAATGTTGGACTGTCCGAGGCTTAGTTTCATCGTATTGAGGCTGCTTCCCACCTTTGCAGCTTGTTCTTGGTCGGGATCGTGGCGATACGTAACCCGAAGGGTCTGCCCTGGCTTAACGGCAATCCGCAGCATGAGCATCCCACTCGGATAGTCCATAACATACTCATCCGACTTGAGATCACGGCCTTCCAAGGTAATGGTCTCGCTTCCCTTCACCACACCAGCGAAGCGAAGAGGGACAGTCGGGGCACCATCAAGGCGAATAAAGTCAGCCGCGGATATCCCGCCCACAGCCGATGTCTTGGGCGTTTCGCCCACGGACGCAGAAGAACCCTGAGCGAAGCCGATCGTGGGCATCGCACAGACCAACAGAGCTATCCCAAGCAACCGTTTTCTCTGCATCTTCTCCTATCCCATATTATAGGACGAATTACGTTCAAAGTTGCTTCATTTCACTAAGTTCTTGGTGAACTTACGGATATTGGGCCTTTGGGTATCATATTCGGGCACCCGGACGTAGCTCAATGGATAGAGCATCAGTCTTCGGAACTGAGGGTTGGGGGTTCGAGTCCCTTCGTCCGGGCCAATCAATATTGAAGCGAAGCCTATCAAGGCCTCGCTTCAATTCATTGAGGTCCGCAGAGCTTAGTCGTCTACGCCACCAAAGTTCGCGATGACAATGTCAATGTCCGCAGCATCAACCTCATCGGAGAGATCCACATCGCCGTTGTTAGGTCCGACTCCGGTGCCGCCAAAGTTGGCGATAACGAGGTCAATATCAGCGGCGTCAACCTCACCGGAGCTATCAGGGTCACCATTTTGCATATTGACCTTGTGCTCAAAGACGCCGGTCTCGGTTAGTGTAATCGGAACGACGCGCTTCAACCAAGAGCCGCCATCAATGACGAGGTTATATTCGCCTCGAACGTCGGTCGGAAATCCAATGTTGATTTCGCCATTGGCGTTCATGTTTGCCGTGAACGTACTGACGGCGCTGTTGGTATTACCGTTGATCGGCACCAGTTCTAAGCTGAAGGCGACCGATTGGGCTGCCGTCTGATTAACAATATCTCCGAGGATCGGGAGGATCTGCATTGAGCCATTTGGGAAAGCTCTCACCTTGATGTCATCAACCCAAACATCCTGAGATGCTGTTTCTAGGGTTGGATTGAGGATAATCGTGTTCAACTTCCTTTGGGTGCCGGTTAGGTTCGGGTTGATATCCCAAGCCCCGTACAGCACACTGTCAACATAGAACTCAACGCGCCGAACGTTGTAGACCGTCGTAAACTTGTGCCACCCATTTGATCGCCGGTAGTCATCTCCGACGCCGTAGAACATCCAGTTCGGTGCGGAGTTACCCCCAAGTTCCAACGTCGTCGTACCAGCCATGAAGCCTGCACCGGGAGCTACCGAAAAGATGCGGCCAGCATAGTGGTTAGCGATACTCTGCCCCGTAGGAGCGGTACCAAACCAAGCATTGCCAACGAATCCAGTCCCAAAGCTCGAGTTAACTCCATTCCAGAGGCCGTGAGCGATGATCTGATTAAGTCCGACGAATGGATCTACCCCGCCACTCTCTCGCAAAGCTACAAAGAAGCGTTGGTTGAAAATGCTGTCAGTTCCCGAGGTTGCGACACCCTCGCCGCCGATCTGGTCGTAGATGAAATGCGAGAAGACGACCGTCTCGTCAACAGTCTGCTGACGAGAGAAGAGGGCGCCCTTGCTGACCCGTGGGCTACGCAGTGGATCACCGGTGGGTGCTCCGCTTCTACCTTGAACCTTGACGGCATATAGGCCCTCAAATACATGCTCCGTAGTTGAGGCGGAAACGGTTACCGGGGTTAAGGCGGTGGCCGTGCCGCTAACGGTTGAGAATGGCCATGCCGCTAGGTCGTTCGATTCAAAGTTATCAGAGAAAAGGACTTCCGGGGTGAGACTTGTTTGGCCAAAAGCGATGGATGCGGAGATACCTGACAGGACAAGGGCTGTCGTTAGTTTGGTCATGGGTTGCATAGAATTTCCTCGTTGAAAGGTGCAACACGAAACTGCGTGTCGCACCTATAGGATACGACACTCAGGCTAAGAGTGGGCTACTGGGATCAGATAATCAGGGGGCCAACAATTACAAGCCCGTAGTAATACGGGCATGTAAAGGGCAAACGAGCTTGATCAGACCCTATCGTAACGTCCTCGTTCGGTCTTTCCGCGGTACAGCACTTTCCCGCTCTTGGACACCATTGCTTCAAAGGATTTGGCGTCGGACTTGTCGGGAGCCTTGCCATCAATAGTCTTCACCGAGAGGGTTGCAACCCCGTTCTTTACGGTCCAAGATCCGATAATCTTACGCCCCGTAATCAGGGCATTGTCATCCCAAACAAAAGTGCCGTCTGGTTTCAACGTGAGGATATTGTCAATCGGGAATACCTTCTTCCCGCGCTTCTTCTGTAGAGCTTCAACCTTAAGATACTTGCCCCGTAGCTTGGGGTCAATGAAGCGCTTCCACGTACCGGCAAAGTTTGTCGCCACTGCGCCCTTGTTAGCATCAGCTGGGATTGCTGGCTTAGGGCGGGCTTGCGGAGAAGGAGTGCCTTGGGAGCTTGTAGGATTTAGCCTCTGCTCCGAAACTTTGGATGCTTCTATAGTAGGCTTGGCCTGCGTAGCCTTGGCCTTTTCGGCTTCTATCACGCGACGTTTTTCTGCCTCGGGGTCCTTCGCTGCGGTTTCTTTGGCTTGAGTGCCTTTGGTGTCCGGCTTTTCTTGCTTCGACTCGGACAAAGTGGTCTTGGCCGTCTCCGCGCCACGCTTCACGTCGGCTGGGGCAGTAGTCGTTGGGTTGCTCGACGCAACTGACGTCCCATCAGCCTTTGAAGTTGTTGCCTCCTCCTTCGGCTGGCATCCAGCTAGGACCAGCGCTCCGAGGAGGGCTGAAAACATAAACCACGTTCCTTTTCTCATTGTCTTTCCCGTATCAGTATAGGATATTTTGGCGCAATCTCCAGGTTCAACCAACCTCTCAGACCCAGTTTGAGTTCCCGACTACCACCGACTTTCCACCGTAAAGGTGACCGTTTTAACTTCGTTTGCCTTTAGCGGCACTTCAAATTGGAAGGTATTCGAATCCAACTGCTTATAGGTCATGCTCGGATTTGTAACCTTGTAGTCGCCCCAAAATCGCTCAATGCAAGTAACCGAGTCCGGGGTCTCTTTACGATTGCGCAACTCGATCACGAAAGTCTCATTGGCACCTCGAATGGTCTTTCCATCCCGAACGTACTCAAACTTCGTTCGCTTTCTCTCTCCCAACACGTCAAACGCCCTTCCCACAACAAGGCTGATCATCTCGTCCTTGGGCGTGTGGGCGATCGCGTCTTCGCCAAGGAGTTGGAGCGAGCCCGACTTATCGCGCTGGAATACCTTGACCGTGCCCTGGGGCAGGGGCATGCCCATGCGACTCGCTTGGTCATTTTTGAACTCAATCCGAATCTGGGGCTTCATTGCACCCGTCCCAACCTCACCTTCCTGAGGTCGCCAGCCTCCATAAGATCGCATCGGATCGAGGATCAATTTCTTACGAACGGGAACGCTAAAAGCCTCTAGCAGAGAGACCTGCTTCGCCTCATTGTTCTTCACCGTAGCCGGACGTTGAAGGGTGTACAGATGATAGTCGGCAAACTGCTCTTCGGCAAAACTTTCCTTGGCCGCCGCCATCGGGGCCGCATCATAGCCACCTCGTGACCGAGCCATTTGGTTGGGCTGGACCCGCTGAACATCGCCCGCCAAGAGTTTCAACGTGGCATTCGCGAAATTAGCCCCACTCTGATTGTCAAGCCGAACCCAACCCTTAAAATCACCCGTGGCACCATCCTTTTCAAGCGCCATGACGTAGTCGCAAGTCCAACCGATTCCTTGGGTTAGGTAGCTCAACTCAATCGTGTTGCTTCCGGCTTTACTGGACTCAAGGTCCCAAACGAGCGTCGGCTTACTGATCAACCCTTCAGGCATGCTATCTACAGTGATCTCGCCACTCGGATTAAGCAAAATCCTGCCGTCATCGGCCTGAACCACCATGCCATTAGCTGGTGAGCTCAGCAAGGTGCCACGGATGGTCTCCCGGTCACCGTTGGGAAGAACACGGTGGAGGGTGATCTTATGGCCAACCGCCTTGTTCAAGATTGCGGTAACACCAATCAGATCGTATTGGTAGTTTTGCTCCAGAATCGTGAATGATCCGGGTGCGCTCAAGCTCTTGATCGCGACGCTGTTTGGTTCGATCCTTTCGGCCACATCTTCGACATTGACCAGTTGCCGGCCCGAACGAAGGTCCATCGTTCGGGTTTCCTTGACGAGGGCAAACCCTTGGTTGTATACCGTTAACTCAGTAGCAGTGGGACCAGCAGTAACGATAGCGGCGAGAGCAGCAGCATGAATCATTGTGTTAATAACCTTTCCGCTGATTGGGACGGCTCTTAACTATGTGTCGTTACACTTCTCGCCCGTTCAATGATTTTCGCGGCGACTTCTTGGGGGGTTAATCCATAGGTCTCAATGACCATGGCCTCGGGCACGCGAATAAGGGGTGAGTCAGACCGATTCATATCCCGAGCATCGCGCTCCGCTATCTGCTTCATGAGTTCTCCAACGCTGACCTCGTGCTCCGTCGCAACCAAGTCTTTTCGACGCCTTTCTGCCCTTTCTTCGATACTCGCCGTCAAATACACCTTGACTTCGGCATCGGGAGCAACAACACTCGTCGTATCCCTGCCCTCAAGCACATACCCACCCTCTAAGATAATTTGGCGCTGGCGCGATGCAAGCACACGCCGAATCGCCGGCTTCGCGCTGAGAGAACTGGCTAGGCTCGAAAGCTCAGGAGTTCGAATGGCCTTCGTTACGTCTTCCCCGTCGAGGAGGACACCATCCTCAATGAACTTGATCTTGCTCCGTTCGGCCAGCGCGGCAACCTCTTCGCTTTCAGATTCCTTGAGGCCCGCCCGCTTTGCCAGCAACGCCACACAGCGATACATCGCGCCGGTATCCAAGTAGCGTAGTCGGAGTGCCGAAGCTACCAGCTTTGCAACCGTACTCTTCCCCGCCCCTGCGGGCCCATCAATAGCGACAACAATCGGCTTAGTATTCAACAAGTTTCTCCAAATGTTTGACGAACTCTGGGTAGCTAGTGGCGATACAATCCACATCATTTACAACCGAATCCTGTTCGGCAACGAGCCCGGCGATCACCTGGCTCATGGCAATTCGATGATCGCCCTGTGAATCTAGCACCGCCCCTCGAAGCGGAGTTGGGCCCTCAATGATCATGCCGTCATCAGTTGCCGTGATGCACGCCCCCATCTTGGTCAGAAAGGCAACGGTGGCGGCAATTCGGTCACTCTCCTTCACCCTAAGTTCTGCGGCATCCTTGAAAAAACTCGTTCCTTGCAGTTGGGTGGCCAAGACGGCAAGGATTGGGATTTCGTCAATGAGGAGGGGTACGAGTTCGCCTTCAATCGTGAATGGTTTAGGTTTTGCGGGTTGCTGAATCACCAAGTCACCAATTGGCTCTCCAAGAGCTTCACGCTCATTTTCAAGTGAAACGTGAACAACTTGTAGCAAGCCGGATCGGGTGGGATTGGTGCCCAACCCTTGCACAATCAGTTCGGAGTCGCTCAAGAGCGTTGCCGCAACAATCCAAAAGGCGGCACTGCTGAAATCGCCCGGGATATCTATCTCGAATCCTGGGAGCGGACCAGGTTCAACCTCCGTCCATCCCCCAGCCGAGCGGATCCCAACACCAAGGGAGCGCAGTAGCCGCTCCGTGTGGTCTCGGCTCTGGCATGGCTCCCGAACAACGGTGGTCCGATCGGCGCGAAGGCCGGCAATCAGTAGGGCTGATTTCACCTGCGCACTTGCGACCGTAAGGTCATGCTCAATGCCTCGAAGGTTGCGCCCGATTAGTGTAAGCGGAGCGGTGTCTCCAGATATCTCGGCTCCCATCTGGCGAAGGGGCTCGGTAACACGGCGCATTGGGCGCTGGCTAAGGGACTCGTCACCCATGAGCGTTGCCTGAACACCGTGGTGGCTTGCCACGGCGCCAGCCAAGAGGCGCATGGCCGTCCCGCTGTTGCCGCAATCCAATGAGACATCCGGACTCTGTATTGGGCGCGGCGAAAGCCGTAGGCCGGGTCCATCAACATCGGCCCGCAAACCGAGATTCCGGAGGCACTGAAGCATGGCTCGGCAATCTTCGGCCCACAGGGGATTCCGAATGAATGACTCAGATTCAGCCAACGAGCCGAGCAACAATGCTCTATGCGTGATGGACTTATCGGGCGAAGCATGAATTTCTCCCGCAATGCGCTTGGCGGGGCGGATGCGCAGAGAACTCACCACTTCCTTGTACCCGATGCGCCACCACACGAGAGAATCGCGTATTCTGGAACACATGCTTGCCGCCACCCTTTCCGCGGCCATTGCCATGGCGCAACCTAACCTTGACCAGATATGCCCAAGCGCCTTTGTGGCAGCAAAGACCAGCCTTCCGGCGGAGAAGCTTGACATAGGGGATATCTCCATCACTGTCATGCAGAGGGAAGGACAGAAGTGGCAAGTCGGCGGCTTTGAGCAAGACACGCCCATGTACCCAGCAAGCGTGGTGAAGCTCTTCTGGCTTGCGTTCGCTCATCACTCGGTCAAGAAGTGGTCGGATGAAGACCTGAGAGCGGCGCGAGAGATGATTGTAGATAGTAACAATGATGCAACGGGGCACATCGTGAATCTTTCAACCGGTGCCCTTCCGGGCCCGGAACTTCAGGGGAAGGAGTTTGATAAGTGGTCGTTTCAACGACATGCCGCCAACCGGTGGTTTAAGTCCCTTGGCTACGAGAAGATCAACGTCTTAAACCGAACGTACAACGAGGGACCCTTCGGTCGAGAAGCGCAGATCATCAAGACCTCTGGACGAAATAGCCTCACCACCCGAGCCACCGCTCTCCTCATGAGCCGATTTGCCGATGATCAGGTTGAACCCCAGCGATCTATTAAGTCGATGCGGCAGTTCCTGAAAAGGGACATTAACTCTGCCGATGAGCAGGTTAAGGGTTACCTTGGCGGCATAATGCCCGCCGGAACCCAACATTGGTCGAAGGCAGGCTGGACGAGCGAAGTCAAGCACGATGTCAGCCACGACATCATGCCAGACGGTCGGCAATTTGTGTTTTGCATTTTCACGAAACGACCGGACAGCGAGGTCCTTATCCACGTTATCGGACGAGAACTGTTGAAGGGACTCGGCTATCCAACCAGATAGCGTGCTGGGTAGCCTAAAAGTTGTCTTTGGGTACCACCAGCTTCCCGGCCTCAATCTCTTTGCGGGCACTCTCTACCTTTTGCATCGCTTCTGGCGTAACTTTGCCCGCAAGGGCTGGGTTCATGATGAAATCAATCGCCCCTTCCTTCATTCCGAAGAGTTGGATTCCCCCCTTATGCTTTCCTGCTTTCACCTCTTCTGCAAGGGCAATGAACGCGGGCTTGGCGACGATCGTTGCCGAAGCCAAGACCGCGCCACTTGAGTTACTGTTCTGGTCCAAGTTTGCGCCGATTGCATATACGCCCTTTTCCTTAGCGGCATCGAATACTCCTTGCGCGGCTGCATTTGCCTGATGGATGAGCACATCGGCCCCCTGATCAATGGCCGAGAGAGCCGCTTGCTTTGCCGCCTGAATGTCGGTGTTCATGGCCAAACTCATTCTGATGATTTGAATGTCTGGCTTCACAGACTTCGCGCCGGCTTCGTAAGCCTTAAAGGTACTCACAATCGATGGGATCGTATCAATTCCTACGGTCGCGATTTTGCCGGTCTTGGTCATTTCCGCCGCCAAAATTCCCGCAAGGTAGAACCCTTGCTCAAGGTAGAACCGAAACGCTCCCGCATTTCGGGTGAACTTGCCACCACTTGAACTCACAAAGACCGTGTCGGGAAAATCCTTTGATAGCTCGATCGCGGGCTCGTTGTACTCAAACCCATGGCCAATGATCAGTTGGTAACCGTCTTGGGCAAAGCTGCGCATCGAGTCCTTGATCTTTGCGCCACCCGCAACTTCGTTGGCAATCTTGGCCCCTGTGGCCGTCTGGATGCCCTTCAGCCCTTCGTAGGCCATCGCGCTCCACCCCGCATCGCTGACTGGACCAGGGGTAATCAAAGCGACCTTAAAGTCCCCAGTTATGGGCTTCATCGGTTCCGAAATGGCATCCTTTGACGATGCTCGCGTCGAAGGCTCCATTGGCGATGACGAACAACCAACTATTGCGGCAAGAAGGAGAGGAATCCAAGCAAATCTCATGGCTTAAGCCATGATGCTACCCCGGCCTTGATTACATTTCAGGAAAGGCGATCTCTTCCTCGTCGTTCATAAACCCTGGAAGGAGCGCGTCCGGCACTGAATAACCTTGGACAATAAAATCATCCTGATTGACGGTGTAGGTCCCAGACTCAAACATATCCGCGCTGAGCGAAATGAATGTCAGCCCAAATGCTGGCGTTGCCATGATGGCAAGGGTTGCTAATGCGACTATTCTGCCCATTCCTTGAATCTCCTACAACCTTAAGGGACGATCTTAAGATTGCTAGGGAGCAAGGATTGTTCCAAGAACAGATCCATATCGATGATTTGGGCGAAATTACCTAATAGTGGGTACTCGCTTGTAGCACTCATCCGCTTCGCCAGGGACCTTCTCTAAGAGCATTTCCTTGGTGTAAATGAAGTCCTTACGTTCGTAATTGGCGAGCTCAAAGTTCTGCCGGAGAACGATCGCTCCAGTGGGGCAGGCTTCTTGGCAGTACCCGCAAAAGATGCACCTAAGCATGTTGATTTCGTATCGCTTTGCGTAGCGCTCACCTGGGCTGTAGCGCTCCTGATCTGTATTCTCGTCAGCCTCAACGTAGATGCATCGGGCTGGACATGCCCCCGCACAGAGCGAACAACCAATACACTTTTCCAGCCCCGATTCGTAGCGGACAAGATAGTGGCGCCAACGAGTACGCGGATACTGCTCTCGTCGCTCGTCCGGGTAACTAATCGTGACCTTCTTGTTCTTCAGGCGACGGGCGGTGATGCCAAATCCAGCCAAGATTGGCTTGGCGACATCACGCATAAGGTCTAGGCTCATTTAAGCTGAATCCTCCAAGGTGCGTGGCGCGACCTCAATGATACGAAGGTCGCTGAATGACGTGGCCTTCTTGCGCTTAATCTTTTCTTGCAACTTCATGACTGCATAAATCAAGGCATCCGGATTGGGTGGGCATCCCGGTACATACACATCAACTGGCACCACCTGATCTGCCCCTTGAACGATGGCGTAATTGTTGTATACCCCTCCGCTACTTGCGCAGGCACCCATACTGATGACCCATTTGGGTTCTGGCATTTGATCGTAAATTTGTCGTAGGACAGGAGCCATCTTCTTACTGAGCCGGCCCGCAATAATCATGACATCGGCTTGTCGAGGGGTCGCCCGAAAAGCTTCACTCCCGAATCTCGACAGATCAAATCGAGCAGCCACAGTAGACATCATCTCGATGGCGCAGCAGGCGAGGCCAAAGGTGAGGGGCCAAAGCGCATTGGCCCGCGCTTGGCTCAGTAGCGTCTCGACAGTTGTGACCACCACATTTCCACCCTTCTGGATGTCGCCCAGAATTGGAGTGGAGCTATCGTGGAGAACCACCGTTTCGATCTTCTTCGGCATGAGTGTTGAGTCTACCTTCAGTCGGAGAGCATCTGAGAGATGGCCGATTTGTCGCCCGATTCGAGGGCCCTGAGGAGTTCCTGCAGGCGGCCCTCCAAAGCCAAGATGGCTAGCCGGACTTCGTCACGATTGTGCATGAGAACCTGCGCCCAAAGTTCGGGGCTCGTCCCTGTACGGATCGGCCAATTTGAATCAGAAATATGGGCGAATGACAGGTCCCGCTCCAAACCACCGAGCATGCCAGCAAGCGTCGCTGGAAGGTGGCTCAGCATCGCGAGGTGGCGGTCGTGGTCCGAAGCCGTCATATGAACTGGGATTGCATCTAGGGCAAAGACCATCTGTTCAATACGCTTGACGGTCGTGTCGTCCGCATCACCTGGAATCAATATCCAATGCTGGTCAGCAAAGCAGTGTGGGTTGGGAACCTCACACCCGTGCTGGTGCCCACCGATAAGTGGGTGCCCACCTACAAATCGAGATCTAAGGCCATCCGGAATACAAGCGTAGATTGACTCTTTGACACTCGTGGTGTCGGTAATCACGGCCCCAGGTTGTGCCAGTGCAGCAATGCGCTCCAGCCATGGTCCGACACTATCGGGCGGTACGGCTAGGACCCAAATATCAACCACTTGGGCATCTTGAGCAAGGTCAAGACGTCGGGTTATCGAAGCCTGCTGAAGGGCACTTGAATCAATATCTTCGCCTACAATCTGCGTAGCAAACCCAGATTCTAAGAGCCCCTTCGCGATGGACGCGCCAATGAACCCGGTGCCGATAACGGCGACCGTCAAGCCCTGTTCGTCCACCAAATCAACGGCCATCCCTCAAACTACGCAACTTGCGGGGAGGACCGTGTCCAAATCCCCAGCACTGCCTATTTTGACCCCATGTCGCCAATGTTCGTACGCCCCTCGCACCACCAAGGCCATAGAGTATGGTTTGCGTTAGATGCTCACCCTCTCGGGAATCACCAAACGGTATGGAGGATTGCTCGCCCTCGACGGGGTCTCAATCGAATTTGCCCCAGGCGAAATCCATGCCGTCATTGGCGAAAACGGAGCTGGCAAGAGCACGCTAATGAATGTCCTTGGAGGATTTATTGCTCCTGACTCCGGTACTGGATCCTTGGGTACTAGCACCCCTTTACCGTTTGGTGATCCGCGCCGCACGCGCCACCTTGGCATTGAGATGGTGCACCAGCATTTCGTGCTTGTGCCCGAGTTTTCGGTAGCTGAGAACCTAGCGCTCTCAGCGATAAAGTCGTTATCAGGTGCTCTAGACTTAGAATCCGCAACATCAAAGCATCGAACCTTGGCGGCAAGGCTCGGCTGGACACTGGACTTCAATGCAAGAACTGGCTCCCTACCCGTCGGCATTCAGCAACGAGTAGAACTGCTGAAGTCCCTAGCCGCGGGCGGCACCGTCATTGTCCTAGATGAGCCGACAGCCGTTCTCTCTGACGAAGAAGTTTCGGAGCTTTTCCGGGTGATGGGCGAACTTAGAGACGAAGGAAGGGCAGTTGTCCTAGTGGCCCACAAACTGCGCGAAGTTCTTGCCGTTGCCGACCGCATAACGGTCCTTCGAAATGGTCGAATTGTTGGCTCAACCCTCGCTGATGGCACCACGGAGCACGAACTTCAGACTTGGATGACGGGTGAGGCTCTCAGTCCAATTGCTTCTTCAAGCACGATCGCCGGTGAGATATGCCTTGAAGCGCGTGGCCTGCAAGTTAGCGGCGACCGAGGAGAAGAGGCAATTCGAGGGATTGACCTTGTCGTCCGGCATGGCGAGGTCGTAGGCATTGGCGGCGTGGATGGCAATGGTCAGGTGGAGCTTGCGGAAGCAATCGTTGGTATTCGGAGCTCGCGGTCAACTTCCCTTCGCCGCCCCGAGCAAATCGGCTACATCCCGCAGGACCGGCATGCAGATGCTTTGGCGCTAACGATGTCAATCAAGGAAAACTTTTTGATCGGAAGTACCACAGGTCCGCTGCTCAT
Source organism: Fimbriimonadaceae bacterium (assembly GCA_020849075.1). Classification (GTDB taxonomy): domain Bacteria; phylum Armatimonadota; class Fimbriimonadia; order Fimbriimonadales; family Fimbriimonadaceae; genus JAFLBD01. The sequence continues at coordinate 18,915 of JADLGZ010000018.1, forward strand.
GCCGAAAGCCGTAAACAAGGGCGCAAGGAGTCTGATAGATAAATACAACATAAAGGCACAAGACATTAACGCTACTGTTGGCTCCTTGAGCGGAGGGAATCAACAGAAAGTCGTTGTCAGCCGCGTGATGGAGCGACAACCCTCGCTTCTTGTCGCGGTGAACCCGACTCGTGGATTGGACTTCCAAGCAACCAAGTTTGTCCATACGGCTATCGGTGAGGCCGCCCAACGCGGGATGGCTGTCTTGTTGATCAGCACCGATCGTGACGAGATTCGTGATTTGGCTACTTCAGTGCACAGGCTTGAAGGTGGACGAATTTGACACGGTTCGTTCCTGCGATCATTCTCATTTTGCTTCTCTCGCTTTGGGCATTTGGGGTGAACCCAATAACTGGCTGCGAGATCATTGCTCGTGGAGCATTCGGCGGAGAGATCGGTCTGTCGAGGACATTGGTCGCAATGACCCCTCTCCTGCTGACGGGGCTCGGAATGGTGATCGCTTGGCGGGCTGGGATGTACAACATTGGTGGCGAAGGGCAATATATTATCGGCGGGCTTATGGGCGCTTCAGTCGCGAAGCTCCACTTCGGGGGGCCCGGTGTGATCTTGCTGTCAACCGGGCTGGGTGGTGCGTTCTATGGTGCGCTTGCGGGCTGGCTCCAAGTCAAGCGCGGAGTGCATGCGGCGATATCAACGATCTTGCTCAACTTTATTGCCTTGCAGATCCTCGCTTGGGCGGTAACGGGCCCCCTTCAGGCCCCAGGCACCACCGCGAGTCAAACCGCAACACTAGAACCCGGCCAGATGCTGGCCAAGTGGTCAAACCGCACTGATCTTCATTCGGGGGTGCTTCTGGCTGTCCTTCTCAGTTTCGCCGTGTGGATGTTGCTGAGCTACACAAGCTTTGGATTCCATCTCCGCCTAACGGGGGAAAATCCATTGGCGGCTAGGGCCGCGATGTTGAATGCGGATCGCATCCGAGTTCAGGCGATCGCCCTAAGCGGTGGACTCTGCGGCCTTGCCGGGGGCGTTCAATTTTTGGGCACAAGCGGTGTCATTGATGTTGGTTTCAATCAGCAATGGGGATTCTTGGGAATTCCGGTTGCCTTACTCGGTGGCCTCAATGCTCTCGGAGCACTAGCGTCAAGCTTTTTGTTCGGCGCGCTGATGGCCGGTACGCAATCGCTTTCGCGATCCGTTCTCGGTGGAGATCTCCTGATCTTCGTTATACAAGGTGCCGCAGTTCTGACCTTCTTAGCGATGCGCAAGCGGGAGAGAGGCAATGCTTGACTTGCTGAGATTCGCGGCTCCAGTGGCGTTCGCTAGTCTTGGCGAGACCGTTGGGCAGCGAGCTGGTGTGCTCAACATTGGCTTAGAGGGCATGATGCTCTCGGGGGCTTATGCTGGCATGCTCGCAACTCGTCAAACGGGAAATCCTTGGGTAGGCATATTGGCGGGAGTTGTCGCGGCAGTGCTGGTTGGACTCTTGCAACTCATCTTCGTCCTCAAGCTGGAGGCTGATCAGGTCGTCGCGGGGACAGCAATCAACTTGCTCGCGCTGGGTGTAACCAGTGCCAGTTACCGAAAAATTTTTGGTGAGAGTGGCGAGCTTCTGAGCATTCCATCAATATCGAATTCAGCGCTCATAGGATTCATGGTTTTGAGCGTTCCAATGCTGACTTGGCTTCTGTTCAAGACCCGATGGGGACTTGCCTTGAGAGCCGCAGGTGAGTACCCCGATGCCGTTCAAGCGAGTGGTTTCAGCGTGGTCAAGCTCCGCCTTCAGGCTTGCCTAATTGGAGCAGCCTACGCGGGACTAGCTGGCGCCCACCTAAGTATTGTTAATGCAGCCAGCTTCCAAGAAGAATTGACAAAGGGGCGGGGCTTCATTGCCATCGCTATGGTCACCTTCGGCCGGTTCAATCCTGCATGGGCGTTCGTGGCGAGTGTCGTGATTGGAGGAGCAGAGATGCTCCAGTATCGCCTTCAAGCACAGAGCATTCAAGCTCCACCTCAATTATTCTTGGCCTTGCCGTATGTTTTTGCCCTGCTAGTATTGGTATTTGTTGGGAAAGGTGGCCGAGCGCCGGGAGCTTTGGGAATACCGTACCGTAAGGAACAGTGATGGGCGCAGTCCGACTTACCCGAAGAGTCATGTTCAGTAGCGGGCACCGCTATTGGAATGCCTCCCTATCCGCGGAGGAGAATCGTGCCCGGTTCGGGCCGTGGGCCTCGCCTTTCAACCACGGACACAACTATGTGCTATTTGTCACCACCATCGGACGCGTCAACCCGCTTGACGGCATGGTTATCAATATCAAGACTATTGATGACCTTTTGCAAGAACACGTTGTGGCAAGATTTGACCAACGCTCAATCAACGATGAAATACCTCCATTCGACGTATCCCCACCGACAACAGAAAACCTTGTCCGGTATTTTGCTGATCTATTGCCTAGACATCTCCCGGATGAGGCTCAGCTTGATGAACTTAGGCTGGAGGAAACCCCGACCCTCTTTGGCGGTTGGAAGGCAAACATCGTGACCCTAACGAGAAGCTATGAATTTGCGGCAGCTCATCGGTTGCACAGTGCAAACTTGTCAGAAGCTCAGAATCTCGAAATCTACGGCAAGTGCAACAACGCGGCTGGGCATGGTCACAACTATGTGCTAGAAGTCGAAGTCACGGGGCCCATCAACGCTGAAACCGGGATGATGGTGGATTTATCAACATTAGATGCGATCGTGAATCGAGAGGTCGTCGATCGGTACGACCACCACAACTTCAACTGCGACCTTCCTGAATTCGAAGGCAAGAATCCGACTAGCGAAGTCGTATGCGAAGAGATTTTCTCGCGTCTCGCTTCTTCCCTACCGGTGAAGCTGGTCAGCATCCGACTTTGGGAAACGCAACGCAATATGTTTGAGGTGCGGGCTGAGTAAGCGCGTTCTCATCACGGGAGCAAGTAGCGGGATCGGTCGGGCCACCGCGTTTGAACTAGCCAAGGAAGGCTACAGTTTGGTCTTAGCCGCTCGACGGGAGAACTTGCTCTTGCAGACGTCAACGGAGTGCATGAAGTTGGGCGCACCAGCGGTCGTTCCAGTGCCTTGCGACATCACGCAGGATGTGGGCAGAGAACGCGCCGCGCTGGCCCTTGGCGAACTGCCCAATGACCTTGAACCATGCCTCGTCAACAATGCAGGCATCGGCGAGTTCGGCCCATTTTCTGACATGAAGGGGCCCGACATCGAAAGCCAGATCCAAACCAATTTGGTTGGCACCATCGCGCTGACCCATCGCGTTTTGCCCCTCTTCGCGAACGGCGGACGAATGATCAATGTCCTTAGCGTTGCCGCCTCGGTGCCTTTGTCAGGAGCCGCCGTATATGGAGCGAGCAAGGCAGGCCTGCGGATGTTTGGCTTGGTCTTGCAAGCCGAACTTCGAAGCCAGGGTGTCGTCATCACGAATCTTTTGCCGGGAGCAACCAGCACGGACATGTGGTCCGAGAACTCACCCCGAGAAGACATGTTGCCCCCAGAGGCCCTTGCCGAGACGATCGCTTGGCTCCTTGCCTTACCCAAAGATCGTGTGGTGGAGGAGATGAGCCTAATGCCGCCCAAGGGAATCTTGTAGTCTTATTGGTTGGCCCATCGGTTGATCAGCCACCAACAAGCCTGGTCGTGAGGGACGAACTTGGGATGAGTGATTACCTCCCACGCCGGGAGGTATCCGAGTGACCCATCACCATAAGTGCGTACGCGCTGCATTACCTTTTCCACCCACTCCTTGCCAATCCGGCACCGTTCGATATCGGCCAACGAACCTCCAATGCGCTGGTGGTTCCACCGAGCGTATTTAGCAAGATCATCAAAGACTTGACGGGAGGCCGCCAGCTTTGCGACGGCTGCCTCAGTCTGGCCGCGTGCATAGAGCAGTCGAGCTTCTTCTGCGATCTTGACAAAGCTCATCCCGCTACGCAGGAGCATTGCCGGTCCCTTGTATGCCTCTTCAGGGGCAACCATTAAGGCTTCCTCGGCAATCTCGGCGGCTCGGTTCCCCCGTTCTTCCTCGGCAAGATCCTCGGCATGATGCATCCACAACAGGAATGGGTTGCTCATCAATAGGAGCCGAGTCTTGAGCCAACTCCTAATTTGGCCCGGGGTAAATCCGCCGCCAAGTGAGGCCAGCTTTTCGCTCATTAGTCTCGCCCATTCTTCATGGGCTTCACTCTCACGTGCGTACTCCTCATAGAACGAGCCTTGGCTACCGTTCATAATCGCCGCGCTAGCCCGCAGGGCTGGAAACAACGTGTCGTAGGCCCCGAACATGCCGCATTCCCATGTCGTTACGCACTCGCCAAAGAGGTTGAGCTCCCGAACATCATCGGCCACCTCACGAACGTTCTTCTCGCTGGCCTCAACATGCTGCCAGGTCGCATTATAAGTCTGAATAGCGGGACAACCCACCACCTCAAATCCATGGTCCCGGAACATAGGCGCCCATTCAGAAACCCCCTTAAAGTATTGCCATTCAAAGATCAGGGTGCTCTTGGGCATAAAGCCGAGAGCATGCGGATGATCATGGAACATATCTCCCCACACTGCAGGCCGGCGTCCCCTCTCAACAACCGCCTTGGCAAGCGGGCCGAAATGAGCTCCATAGAGGAGCGCCTTTCCATCTTGTTCGCCCCTGTTTTGACAAAGTAGTTCGTCAATGCGCGCCTTACTCGCGTCGCTAGCACCTAACTGCCAAGTTTCATCGCCCCCAATATGGATGATCTCACTGTCGAAAATGGTGCATGTATCTTCAATTATTTGCTGACAAAGCTTTACAAAAGTCGGATTAGCAGGGGAGGCTTGTAGTCCGGAAAAGAGCTCTTCTCGAAATTGCTTGCCGGTCTCGGTATAGAGGAACCCTTCAAAGTGCCCCAGTAGATTTATAAAAGGAATCAGAACTAAACTTGGAAATTCTGACCGCAACCGTGCGATCATCTCCGGCGTGACGCAGCCTTTGCCATGAGCCCAGGGCGTCGAAGGGTAGGCAAACCGGTGCTCCATATAGAGACCGAGGGCATTGAAGCCGGCTTCCTGAGTGAATGATGCGATCTGGTAAAGGTGGTCAATCGTGGGTGCCTGCTCTCGAGCCAAGTCATAAGTCCACATCTTCAACTGCATGACAACAGTATGCAGTGGTACCTTCTTAGGATGTTCGCCAGCATCATGGGCAGCGCCGAAAAATCGGCTTCCACTCAAGCCATCTTCCTTAACCCAAGCCTAAACGCACCCAAGGGCATTTCGATACCGACCAATTTTAAGGGCAAACGAGGCGAACTTAAAGAAGTTCTTGATACAGGGGGACGCACCTTTTTTGTCGGCACGGGACCAGACGGCGACATCTTCCATGCGGCTGGTGTGCTGGGTCGGAAGCTAGCAGAGCTTGAGATTCACGAAGTCCAAGTCCTAGGCGACATTGACGCAGTACAACTAGGAGCTGGTCTCGGGGTCCTAGGCTGGAACCCAACCCAGTTCAAAGGCGCGGGCACCCCAAAGAAGGAGCTCGTGAACCTCACGGTTCAGTTGGAGGACACCGCGGCTTTCAAGAAGGGCCAAGGTATCGGGGACGCGATGAACCTGAGCCGGGACCTGAGCCTCACCCCACCTAACATTGCGACGACCGATTTCATTGCAAAGCAAGCGGAAAAGCTTGCCAAAGATGCCGGTCTTGAGTGCAAGATTTTTCGAGGCAAGGATCTTGAAAAGGAGAGACTGGTTGGCCACATCAATGTTGGAAAAGCCAGCGAGAATGAGCCCTGCTTCATTCGTCTCGCTTACAATCCAACGGGGGCCAAGGCTAAGCCGGTTGTCTTGGTCGGCAAGACCATGTGCTATGACACGGGCGGACTGAGCCTAAAAATTAGCGGCAGTATGGTTGGCATGAAGCAGGATAAAGATGGTGGATGTGCTGTCCTAGGCGCCATGCACCTCATCGCTAAGACCCTCAAACCCAACGTACCGGTTATTGCCCTGCTGTGTGTCGCGGAGAACTCGGTCAGCGATGAAGCCTACCGTCCCGATGACATCCTGACCTATCGCAATGGGGTGACGGTGGAGGTCACCAATACCGACGCTGAGGGTCGCCTCGTGCTCGCGGATGGCCTCTGCTGGGCGTGCGACCAAGAGGACCCAGCGGTCATCGTTGATATTGCTACATTGACGGGCGGCGTAGTGACGGCGCTTGGCAAGGTCTACGCCGGCGGATTTGGTAACGATGAAGAATCTTACAGCGCAATGAACACGGCATCCACGGCAACTGGAGAGCGAGTTTGGAGATTGCCTCTGCATGAGGACTATCGCGAAATGATGAAATCGCCTGTCGCCGACATTCTTAACTCAAACCCAAATCGACAAGCCCATCCCATTCAGGGAGCCGCGTTCCTCTCCTACTTTGTGAATGAAAAAACGCCGTGGATTCACCTTGATATTGCGGGCGTCCACAATGCCGAGAAGGACAGCGGCCCGTTCATCAAGGGACCAAATGCTTTTGGGGTGCGCCTATGAGCAGAGTTTGTTGCAAGTTGGAAAGGTAGCTAAGCAGTCCGTTTCTTGGCCATGAAGTGAGCTGATGAAAGCGCTAGCAGAACGAGCAACCCCACGACCCAAAGGGTCAGATTAGGCCAAGGCTTCCAGGTGGATTCTGTGACACCAACTAGCTTCATTTTGCCATCCACGCGAGTCGTCAGGGCAAATTGAATGGTCATGAGGAGGGCCAGGACCGTCGCCCCAATGTAGGCTAAGCGGGGCTTGCTTGGGACCAAGAAAAAGCAGACAAGAAGCAATAGCCCTACTCCTCCGCCCGCAATAAGGGAGGGGATGCTCCCCTTGCTGGAATAGGCTTCAATGCCTACGCCAAGATTGAAGAGTCCGTACAAGCCGACGAGTGCGCGGGGCCAAGCCATGACCCAATTGTACCGGGCTAAGCCGCCGCTTCAGCCTCAGGTTGAACTTGTCCCACGAATTCGACTTCGGCTCGAGATGACACTTCGTTATAGCTGAGGACATGAAGTTGCGGGATATATCTCTCCACGAGTCGCCGTAGCGGTAAGCGCAACGACGCCGAACATAGAACCACGGCCTGGATTCCTTGAGCCATTGCGTTTTCGGTCTGCTCACGGATACTTCGAATGAGTCCTTGCTGCGTCGCGGGGTCAATTGCAAGGATGCTTCCGCCTGCAGTGAGCTGAATTTGTTCGGTCAACCGTCGCTCCAAAGTTGGATCCAAGGTGATGCAGTAAAGCTTATTCTCGTGGTCGAGATATTGGCGGGTAATGGTACGACTGATCGCCGATCGTACAAGCTCGCCCATCTGCTCTGGGTCCTTAACGCGACCAGAGTAGTCGGCCATCGTTTCGAGAATGGTGACCATGTCGCGGATGGGCACGCGCTCGCGCAATAGGTGCTGGAGGACCTTCTGAATATCGCCGATCTGAACCACGTTCGGAACTAATTCCTCAACAACGGCGGCATTGACCTGCTTAGCGTTTTCGACAATCTGGGCAACTTCTTGTCGGGAAAGAAGTTCGGCTGCATAGGCCTTCACGATTTCGCTCAGGTGGGTGCTGATCATCGCGCTCGGTTCGATGACGGTGTAGCCATTTCTCTCAGCCACATCGCGGACTTCGCGGCTGATCCAAATCGCATCAAGCCCGAAAACGGGGTCCTTTGTTACCTGCCCTGGAATCGGTTGGATGACCCCTCCACTATTGATTGCCAGGAGGAGGTCCGGCTCTGCGGTAGCACGGGCCACTTCCTCACCGCGCACCTTGATGACGTAGCTGTTGGGCGTCAGGGTAATAGCATCACGAATCCGAACGCTGGGCATCACGTAGCCGAGATCAATCGCGATTTGGCGCCTGGTAGCTGTGATCCTCTCGGGAAGATCGCCTCCCGCCTTGATGTCTGCGAGCTTGGTGAGACTGTAACCGATTTCGATTTCCAGTGGGTCAACACTCAGTAAAGGCATAACCGCTTCCGGCGAGGAAGGCGCAGGCCCGGCGGGAACTTGCTCCTTGGGGGCAGGTTCAGCCTTGGGGCTTGTGAACTTGGCGATTAGATCGCCATTCTTTCGGATGAATCGGCTCAAGGCAATGAGACCTCCTCCAACACCGAGGAAGATGATGGTCGGGAAGCCGGGCACGAAGCCAAACAAACAAAGGAATGCGCCGCTGGTCAGAATGGCCTTCTCTTGACTGGCAAGCTGAGAAAAGACTTCCCCACCCATGCTCCGCTCCTGCCCGGCACGGGTCACCAGCAAGCCGCTTGCGGTTGAGACCAACAGGGCTGGAATTTGAGCAACTAGACCTTCGCCGACGGATAAAAGAGCGTAGCGCTGGAGAATCTGAATGGCGTCGCCTTCTCCTCGAAAGAAGCCTACGGCGAAGCCACCGATAACGTTGATAATAATGATGAGGAGGGCGGCAATGGCATCGCCCTTGACGAACTTGCTCGCACCGTCCATCGCACCATAGAAGTCTGCCTCTTGCTTGACCTCCTTGCGCCGCTTTCGGGCAGCTTCCTCATCAATCAGCCCCGCGGCCAAATCAGCATCAATGGCCATCTGCTTACCTGGCATTGCGTCGAGGGTGAATCTAGCTACGACCTCTGAAACGCGACCCGCACCATTGGTGATGACCAAGAACTGAACGGCCATCAGGATAAGGAAGGCAACAAATCCAACGACAAAGTCTCCTCCCATGACAAAGTTGCCAAAGGTCTCGATGACATGGCCACCATCACCATGACCGAGAATGAGCTTTGTCGCCGCGATGCTCAGGGCAAGTCGAAACAGCGTTGTCACCAATAGCAACGACGGGAAGATGCTGAACTTCATCGGCTCATCCACGTTCACCGCGCTCAACAGAATCAGTACAGAACTGGCGAGGGCGATACAAAGACCGAAGTCAAGGAGCCAGGTGGGTAGCGGAAGCACCAGCATCGCCACGACAATTAAGAGGCCCACTCCGAGGAGCAGATCTGTGTTCTTAAGGAGACGCTGGAGAGCCTTCATTCAAATGGCCCATTGGGGGCCAATTGGATTGTCGGCTGATACCGGCTGATTCTTAAGCTAGACGATTACGGTCTTCCACTGACCACGCTTCCAGTAGACCATGGCTAGGAGCCCTTGGGCGACCTGTGAGAGGGACATTGCGATCCAGCCGCCGGTGGATCCGAGCCCAAAAGCCGGATGAGTGAGGGTAAAGGCCAAAGGAACCCGGATGGCCCACAATGTCGCGATCGTGATCCACATTGTGCGCTTCGCATCCCCTGCGCCTTGCATCGCCCCGATGAGCACCATTGCGTACCCAAACATCATCTCGGTCGCGATAAGAATCCGAATATAGTTTGCCGCCTCCACCGCCACGCCCGGCTTATCTCCACCCGTGAGCAAGGTCGCAATGTGGGGAGCAAAGATGAACATTGGGATCGACACCACTAAGATGACAATGGCGGCATAGTGCCCAGCCATCCAGCCAAGGCGCTCGGCTCGGTTAGGATCCTTAGCCCCTAGACTCTGGCCAACCAGAGCACCCGCAGCCACTGAAAGTCCAAAGGCGGGCATAAACATCATGCCTTCAAGCGCGATGCCAACCCGCAGGGCCGCGAGAGCATCGGCAGCGGTCGGGGTGTTCCGCAAGATCATGGTGAAGAACGTGAAACTTCCTACACGCAACAACGACTGCAACGCACTCGGTACGGCAATGGCCTGAATGCGCTTGACCCAGTCCATGCTGGGCACCTGGAACCGGGCCCGACCCAGCTTTGTTCGTCTGGTGTAGATGAAGTAAAGGATCGCGCTCGCCCATCCGCTCACCGCAATGGCAATTCCGGCGCCCGTCAGTCCAAGACCCAGCCCGGGAACTTCAAATGCAAGGAAGCCATGACGTCCGTTTGGATAGATTAGAAAGAAATTGAGGATCATATGTAGCAGAATTTGAATTCCGCTAATCACCATTGGCGACTTGGTATCGCCAATCCCTCGCATAGAACCGCTCAGCGTCGTAAACACCGCTGTGGCGGGAACTCCAAAGGCGTAAGCAGTTAAGAAATTCCTGAATAGGGTTGCTGCCTCGGCATTCCCGGCGGGTACCAGAAACGGGGCAGCGAGCGGCGCGATCACTAGGCAAACCGCCGCTAAGATTAGTCCAACAACAAACGAAAGGCTCAAGCATTGACGGTTCGCCTCCCGATACTCTGCAGGATTATCCGCACCATATGCCCTGGCCACCATTGCGGTTGAAGCGACGCTGATCGCCATGGCGAGCGAGAACATCAGAAAGATCACGTTCAACGCTGCCCCATGAGCGGTCAAAGAATTGACCGAAAGATGTCCTACAAAAAAAGTATCCAGCAAGCTATTGATAACTTGCAGGCCGTTCAAGGCAACAGCGGGCCAAGCGAGGGCCCAGACCACCTTGCCATCTACTCTCAACCGCCTACGCGCTTTGAGTAGGGCTCGTTTGGTGGTCACCATGCTTACTTATTCTATACTCATTTGTCTGCAAAACCATTCCCACTGGGCCCAATCGCTATGCAAGTCGAGCTTCTTCATCAACCCGCTTCCACCATTGCCAAGGTTACATTGAGACACGGCGAGTCAGTCCGAGCCGAGAGCGGGGCCATGATCGCGATGACACCGACTATTGAGGTCAAGTCCAAGCTGGAGGGAGGAATCGGTAAGGCTCTCGGACGACTCCTAGCGAAGGAGAGTCTCTTTCAATCCACCTTTACCGCATCGCTCGGTCCGGGCGAGGTCTTACTGGCCCCAGCCGGACCAGGTGATGTTGTGGCAGTGGAGCCACATGACGGGTTGATGGTGACTAGCGGGTGCTACCTTGCGAGCGACCCAGACATAAAGTTCGAAACGATTACCTCGGTGAAGAACTTCTTCAGTGGAGAGGGCATTTTCCTAATGCGCGCCAGAGGGGGCGGCAAGATTTTGCTCAGTAGCTATGGGGCGATCCATCCCGTGCAACTTCAGCCGGGGCAACAGTACCTGGTTGACACCGGGCATTTGGTGGCTTTCTCCGCCAGCCTTGGCTACCGCCTGAGGAAGGTGGCAAGAGGTCTGCTCAACACGATCAAAAGCGGCGAAGGAATCGTGGTCGAACTGACAGGTCCCGGCATCGCGTACCTTCAGACGCGCACCCCTCACCTCCTTGGTGTTGCCACGGGTGGCAACGACTAGTGTTCTGGCGCAAGTCCTACCTTACCCTCATCAAAGGCCCCTGCTTAGTGCCGCAATTGACGTTTAAAGGCCGGGCCGCGCTATTGGCGGCACCAACGGCTGACGGCTTCCGTGAACTCGAGGTCTGGCGCCGCCTTTGTGAAGCTGAGTTGCCTATTCCCTACTGGCTCGGGTCAATTGAGTTTGACGCATTGCAGTTGATTTCACCACCATCGCGGCGCAGTCGGCTCATGCGACTTGGTGAGGAGTGGGCTGACATTGCTGCAGATGCTCCTTGCCTCGCGCTCATCGGGCAAGGAAACGAGGCAGAGGTTCTCATGCTGGGGTCGCCAACGGAAGATGCTTGGGCCGAATTCCTTCGGATCAGCGCCTAGGCTGGAAGATCCATGTCGCTACTGTGGCCCGGAAACAATCTCGCCTCCGGTTCAATGAGAGTCTTTGCGACGCACACCGCCGTAGCAGCCTCACCAACCCCTGTAGCAATGAGCTTGAGTTTTCCGTCAAAGGTACACACATCGCCAACAGCAAACACTCCAGGGCGATTAGTTTGATAAAGATGATCAACCACAATCTGGTTCTTCTCAATCGTCAAGCCCCACTCCTTTAACGGCCCCAACGAAGACTTAAAGCCGATGTTTACGATGACTGTATCGCACTCTATGGTCGAACGCTCCTTCGTCTGGGTGTCCTCCAACTCAATAGCGGAGATCTGCTCATCGCCCTGAATGGCGGCCACGGTCTTGAAGAGATGAAACCCGACGGGCAGAGCTTTGACCTTCGCCACCGTATCCTCATGAGCTCGGAACCCATCTCGGCGATGGACGATACAAACATTGCTGGCAACCTCAGAGAGCGCAAGGGCCCAATCGAAAGCACTGTCTCCACCGCCAATGACAGCGACCCGGCGTCCTGCGAAATCCGCAAGGTGGCGCACGCCATAATGGAGACCCCTTCCAATCCAGCTCTCTTCATCGGCAAGGCCAATCTTCGTAGGCGAAAAGGCACCAGCACCAGCCGAGATAATCACGGTCTTCGTAGGCATATGTAACCCGCTTCTAGTGCTGATAACCATGTCTTCACTCAGCGACTCGGCTGTGTCGCCAAGCACAACTTGGGGAGAGAACTGAGTTCCCTGTTGGGCCATTTCTCGCGCAAGATCCTTGGCCAAAATCTTGGGAAAACCCGGCATATCGTAGACATACTTTTCGGGATACAGCGCGGTCAGTTGACCTCCAAGTTCGGGCAACGAATCAATAATCCTCACCGACATGTTGCGAAGGCCAGCATAGAAGGCAGCGAACAGACCGACGGGCCCGCCGCCAATAATGGTCACATCTACTTGGTCAGTCATTCAGTCAAAAGGTACCAGACCTCTTCCAACCACTCCGAGGATGAACCGTGGCGCAGACCGGAAACCCCAACTTGTCGCGCCCCTCAAGCTCGGCCACATATCTTGCCCCGCCCTCCAATTCCTTCGGCAAATAGACCTTGGCGCGCCGACCTATTTGGGTCATGGGCTGCCCTGCTCGTGTGCCCCAGAGGACATATATGAAAGCCCCTTTGGCATCCTTTTGCACAAACTTGCCCGTTGGTTTACCGTCCTTCAACGTAACCGATACCGACCACTCGGCTTCCCCGCCCGTCAGTTTCTTCAGGTCAATGGGCTCACCGGCTGATCCCTGCCCGCGCTGAATTGCACCCCAGACGCCGGGCATGACATCCAAAAATCGAATCCCAAACTCAACTTCCATCATTGGCCAGGGCCCTCTTTGCTTCTGCAATCGCTTCCTTGGCGATCTCAATTGGTCGGGCTATCCCCTGCCGCTCTCGCTCTTCCAAACCGAGTTCAAAGAACTCTAGGGCCTTCTCATACTCCCCAAGATCGAAGTACGTCCAGCCCAGGTTGTTGTACAAGGGGCCCAGCCAGCGGCGGCACTTCTCGTCTTGGGCATTCATTGCGATCGCGATTCCTTCTTCGGCCCAGCCGAGTGCCCCCGGAACATCGGCAATGGCGAGCATATGTATGGCGTCAAGCTGGAGATTCTGCATCTGAAATTCTGTGGCCAACTCCCTGGCAGAAAGAAAGTGAGGTACTGCCTGCTGAGGATGGCCCGAGCTATTGAATATTCGGCCCAGTTCCAATTCATATCGGACCCGCGCTTCGGGAAATGACCTCTCGACGCTGCACAAGGCATCTCGACCCTCATCAAACATGCCTCGCAGGCTATAGGTTCGGGCAATCTGCGTCCAGAGGACCGCACGAGTCTGATCATCTGATCCGACGAGATGGCTCCGGAAGACAAGTTCTGTATCTCCAGGCTCGCTAAAGTCCCACAAGCTTTCAATGTCAATCATCTGTACTGACCATACCTAGCAACATGAGTCCAGTTCAAATATGGAAAATACCCTTGTTCAATGAAGGTCCTTTTTGTTTCCGCTGAGGTCGCTCCATGGGCGAAAGTTGGCGGATTAGCCGATGTTGCCGGATCCCTACCTCAGGCTCTTCGTGGGTTAGGACATGAGGTCCGAGTGCTCATGCCTGCTTATGGCATGGTGACCAAGGGCAAGGTGCCCGTCAAAACCTTGTCCGTTCGAGTAAACCTCGAAGAGGAGTACAAGGCGAACCTTTTCGAAGTTGACGGGATCTGGATGATCAATTGCCCTGAGTTCTTCAGGAATGCTTCTCGATCTGAAGAGATCTATGCCTATGGCCGCGACGCCTATTTGTTCCTGAGCCAAGCCGCAATTGCCTTATGTGAGGCTTCGGACTGGATCCCGGATATTGTCCATGCAAATGATTGGCATACCGGCTTTGTTCCCGTCATGATTCGCGAAAAAGGTGGGAAGAAATGGGATCACACGGCCACAATCTTCACCATTCACAACTTGCTTTATCAAGGCACCTTCGGCAAGGATACGATCGAAGCGGCGGGCCTGGATCCAGACCTGTTCACCATGGACAAACTGGAAACATGGGGCGGGGTTAATTTCATCAAATCAGCCTGCGTGTATGCTGATATGGTCAGCACGGTGAGCCCGACCTACGCGAAGGAAATACAGACCGAAGAATATGGCGCCAGCCTTTGGGGCCTTATGCGCGATCTCCATCAACTTGGCAAGCTCCGCGGCATCCTCAATGGAATTGACACGGAGGTCTTCAACCCACAAGATGATCCGGCCATCGCCGCCCCTTTTTCGTCGGCTGACTTAGGTGGCAAGGCTAAGTGCAAGATTGCTCTACAAGGCGAACTTGGGCTTCCCGTCAGCCAAGAGCCACTTTTGGGGGTTGTCAGCCGATTGAGTGATCAGAAGGGGTTTGACCTCATCATCAAACAGGCGTACGGCATGCTGGGTTTGGGCTGTCAATTCGTCGTGCTCGGTACGGGAGACCCCTGGGCAGCTGATCAATTGAGGCAGTTGGAGAGGGATTGGCAAGACCAGGTTCGCTTCATTGAGCGATACGACGCTCCACTCGCCCAGCGGATCTATGCGGGCTCGGACATGTTCCTCATGCCCAGCGCATTCGAACCCTGCGGCCTTGGGCAAATGATCGCATGCCGATACGGCACGGTTCCAATCGTTCGCAAAACAGGGGGACTATCCGACTCCATCCATGATGGAAACAACGGCCTCGTGTTTGAAAACAAATCTGCCCGCGAATTGCTCGAGACTATCCGGCGCGGCGTGAGTCTCTACGGAGACAAAGTGAGCTGGCTGGAATTGGTACGCCGATGCATGACCACGGACTTCAGCTGGACCAAAAGCGCACAAGACGTCATCGCAATGTACGATGACGCCCTGCAAGCTCGGGTCGGGGCAATGGCCGTTAGCCGGTAGCTCTATTCACCCAAGCTTTCCAACTGAGTAGCTTCAGCCTTAGGGATGTCGCTACTCCCGGCCAAGGTCGCTTCGGATTTCTTGTGCTCTGGCGGAGTCTCGAGGATGCCCTTGAGTGTCATTAACCCAATCAACAGAATTGCCGCAAAGCCCGACATGATAATCCACTGTCTCTTGGCGGGATGGCGTGATTTGGACCGATCTAACCAAGGTAAAGCAAACATGCCAATTGTGATCCCCGTGGGGATAATCACCGTTGCCACGACCTCCCAACCGCTTGGCATGACCTTCAGTAGCTCATATAGCCCGAGGAAGTACCATTCAGGGCGCGGGCTAAAATCAGTTCCCGTAGGGTCAGCAATCGCTTCTAGCCCTGGGGGCAATGCGACCGCAAGATAGATCAATAGCCCGACCCCAAAGAGCAGTACAATGGCGTCCTTGAAGAGTTGGTTGGGATAGAAAGGTACCGGGGCCCCTTTTGCGGGAGTTACCGGGCCGGCAATGTGATGACGCCTCACCAGGTAGAGGTGGAGGAAAGTAAAGAGAATCAGGCTTGCCGGTAAAAGCATCACGTGGAAGGAATAGAAGCGGGTCAGGGTTAGGGCCCCCACCTCCTCTCCACCTCGAATGAAGACCAGCAGTGCATGTCCAACGACCGGTATGGTCGCGGCTATGCGGGTTCCAACAACGGTCGCCCAATATGCTTTTTGATCCCAAGGCAACAGATAACCCGTAAATGAGAAGCCAAGGATCACCTGAAAGATGATCACCCCAACAACCCAAGTCAACTCCCTAGGCTTCTTATAGGAGCCCCAGAAGAACACCCGGAGCATATGGAGGACCACGGCGATCACAATGACCGTTGAACCCCATGAATGTAGCCCTCGGATGAAGGAGCCTAAGCCAACCTCATAGGTAAGGTGCTTTACGCTCGCATGAGCGGAATCTGGACTCGGCGAATAATACATCGCCAAGGCAAAGCCGGTGATGAACTGAAAGACCAAAAGGGTCATCAGCAGGTTGCCGAGTGTCTGCCACCACCCCACTCCCGCGGGCATTGGCTCGTCTAGGTTCTTCCGAACAAAACCGTACCAGCCGAGTCGCAAATCCATCCAGTCGCGAAGCGATGGGCGCTCAATTTGGAGGCGTTCTTCAGACGAAACGGCCTCACGAGGCTCATCTACCTTGACCTCGGGACTGAGGGTTGGGGCATCCTTGGGTTTGTACGTTTTTTGGCTCATTGTCTAGACCTCTCGAGAAATCCAAATCTTTCCTGCTTCGATCTTTACAGGGTGGCGCTCCAACGGCTTGGGCGGAGGCCCTGATTTGTTGGTGCCCTCATCGTCGAAAACGCCACCGTGGCAAGGGCATATAAACTTGTGCTGATCAGCGTGATAGTCCACGCGGCAGCCAAGGTGAGTGCAGGCTGGGTCAATACAGATCACATCCTCCTCACTCCGTCGCAAAAAGACCGTGAACTTCTGTTCTACTTCGTGATAGCCATCAACGACGAGTAAGGAATAGTTCACTTCCTTCACTTCGCCGGGCTTGATGCGCGACTCGTCCATCAACTCAACCCAGCGAGACTTCCGCTTGTTACCAAGGGGGGCAGCCGCAAACCCGACCATGGGGCCAACGATGGCACCGATAAGGCCTAAGTTGATTACTCCAACAACGAGCCCCATCATCTTTCGGCGGGAGATTTCGATATTGTCTTGGTTCAGATTATCTTTCGGCATGTTTCGTATTCCTTATGGGTAGTAGCGCATGGTTATCGGGCCATCTTCGCCAAGCTGTTTCATGACATCGCTTGCGATCTTCATGGATTTGTGGTGCCGCCCTGGGGATGGCTCGCGCTCAAAGCCCAGCTCCACCCCGCTGGCAACGATGGCTTCGGTGAGTCGAGTCATTGCGGCAAGGGCTGGCACAACGTACATGTGCTGGAACCGAGTGAACGGCCCGGTGGCGATGAGGAGCGCGACCGCTGCCAGATGCCAGATGTAAATCGTCATCACAAAGTCGTGAATTCCCATTCGCTTAAGCGCGACCACGAGGAACCCGCTAATGATCACATGCACAAGAAGATTGACAAAGAGGAAATCCTTGCCGAGCGTTAGCCCGTTATCAATGAACTCATCCTTCTTGTAGCGGTACATCACATAGAAGATCCCTATCAAAACGGCAATCCCTGAAACGACCGGCAAGAGTTTTAGGGGATGCGTCAATGGCACCTGACCTCGCTGTGGATTCAAGATTGCGATCAGAATGTCAGCTAGCAGGAGGCCACAGAAACCATAGAGGAGTAGCCCGTGCATGAACCACCGCTTCTTATTGTTCTGCCAAAGAGATCCGACAAAGAAACCGTCTACGATGAGCGACTTCAGGACGACGCCAAAGGATCGCGCCCATCCAAACTTCGCTATCGCAGGCTTTAGCTCCTTCAAGCCAGCACACTTCAGCCAGTAGCTGAGTCCTCGAATGGCAAAGACCGTGGCAAAGAGGAAGACCACGATAAAGAAGTGGCTCACACTACGTGGCGTCAGAAATTGTCCGACCTTAAATGCAATCGGGATTTCGTCGGGAATCCACGGCTTTGCCTTAACTTCTTCGTAAACTTGGTCAAGATCTGTATCACTGAGGTCCGCTTCGCTGATGGCGGGCATCATCCCCTTACCATTTCTCACCACTTGCCGGAACGTAGATAGCCCGACCTTGGTCTGTGCCAATGGTGGCCCCAGGCCGCCCATTGCATTCTGGCCGTGACAGCCCATGCAAGACGTAACTGGATAGACTTCCTTCTTCTTGAGGTCAGTCTGGGCATAGCTACATGCTACGGCCAGCAAGAGCATGAAGATCGCGACTACTTTTGATAGTTTCACTTTTGACCTCGCTGTGTTCTTTGGGCTTCTTCTTGCTTGGCATCTCCGATGCCATCCGACTGACCGAGGGTGCTCGGTCGTTGCTCGGCCATGGTTCCGAGATAGCAGCCGGCGGGTTTTGTCTCCGCCTCGGGAAGGAGGTGGAAGGGCGACCTGCCGGTCTGTTCCTTCTGCTCTTCAATGTAGGTCGAGACATCGCTTTCGGGGTCTTCTAAGTCACCGAAGATGCGAGCCGTTGTCGGGCATGCAACCACGCAAGCAGGCTGCAGCCCTTGGTCAACCCGGTGCGCGCAATAAGTACACTTGCGCGCTACATTCTCCTTCATGCGAAGCTTCACAAAGTCCTGTTCATAAGCCTCGTTCTCGTCGAGGTACCACCCTTCTTCCTCGCGGTGAAGGATGATGTTGCCGTAGGGACAAGCCGAGACGCAGGCTCCGGTACCTCGACAACGATCCTGATCCACAAGAACGATTCCATCGGGCCGTCGGACAATGGCCTTATTCGGGCAGGATTTGAGGCACGGTGCATCGTCGCAGTGGTTGCACAGGACCGGAATGTAGACCCGCTTCACGTCAGGATACGTTCCAGCCTCAACATTTAGGACACGAGCAAAGAAGGTGTCGTAGGGCGTTCCGTTCTCCTGCTTGCAAGCCAAGGTGCAGGCATCGCAACCAATGCACCGCGTCAGGTCAATGAGCATCGCGAGGCGTGCCAACTTACTTCACCCTCCTAACGTCCACGCGAGTGTCCTTCCAGTGCTGCCCGGGCGCATACACCGCCGGGAGGTAATAAACCTCGTGGGTAGGTTTCACCTTTTGATACGTGTGCACGCTGTGGTACTTTCCAGCCCCGAGATAGCGATCCCACCAGCCATGATCCACACAAACCACACCTGGCTTGATGGCCTCAGTCACAAGGGCCCAGAGTTCGTAGCTTCCAAACTCATTGAAAACTTCCACCGCTTCCCCGTCTTTGATCCCCCTCATAGCCGCATCCTTGGGATTGATCTCAATGACCGGTTTTCTATTGAGATTTCGAAGGAATGGGTTGTTGCAGTGGGTCGAGTGAACACGCCACTTTGAGTGAGGGGTGACGATTGCGAGCGGCATTTCTTGGGCGGATACCGGAAGGTGCTCAAACGCCCAGTGGTAGGTCGGGACGGTCTCGCCCATCTTCTGGTAGATCTCCTCTTCCTTGTAGAACTCCATACGTCCCGTCTTGAGGAATTCCCGCTGGGCCCCTTCGGGGAAGGGGTAGGCACGCGGCGGGAAGAGCTTGTCTTCATGAAGTTGCTCGTCCAGCCCGCATTCGGGGTCGTGGACATTCAATCGCACAGGACCCTTCTGCAACATTTCCAGCGTTATGCCTTCAACCTCTTTGCCTCCGCCCTTAAGCATGATTTCGATGGCGTCTTCCTCGGTGTAGTCCATCTGCTTGGCGAGTTCTGGATCGACTCGTTTTAGGAGTTCTTTCTGAACCCACATCTCCGTGCGGCTCTCGTATTGAGGTTTGACGACCTCCTGCTGGATTTGCAGATAGGGATGGCAGCTGGTGCCCACCAAGTCCAATTTCTCCCAGAAGGTCGGAGCCGGCAAGACCACATCCGCGTACTCACAAGTCGGCGTCATCGAGAAATCGGTAACCACGAACAGGTCCAGACGGTCAATGGCCTCCTTCATGGGGGCGCTAAACTCCGTGACCAATGGATTGGCGTGGCTCACAAAAAGGGCCTTGAAACCATCCTTCGGGAACTTGATCTTGGGGTTCATGGTCCCCGTGGGCTGACCGAGCACGAAGTAATGCATCGGCACGCCGTTCGGTCGCTTTCCATCCGGGAACCACCAAGGGGAGACATCGAGCCGGAAGTGGTGCTGCCCAGAATAGATCGAAACGCTCTCGCCCGGCTTACCATGAGCTCCGACAAGCGAGGCCAGCAGCAGGATGGCGCGAATCGTCAGGTCGCCGTGCAACCGGTGATTTACACCCATGCCGATGATAATTGAGCTGGGGCGCTCGGTGGCATATCGTATGGCGACCTGGCGGATGGTGTCGGCTGGAATGTCACAGGTCTTGGCGACATGTTCGGGCGCGTACTCGTCCCGCATGATCTCGTTCTCAAGGAGCTCAAAGACCGGAGTTACGCTGACCTTCGTGCCATCGCTCAGTTGAACCGTGCGCTGGCCTCGAAAAGCAAACTTGGCGTCCTCGGGCAGCTTCAGCGAATCCATCGGAAGTTTGTAAAGAGCATCCTTCCCTTCGTCCCAGACCATGAACTCGGCCTCGGTCCCTTCGCCAACGTCACTGGCGCGGAGCCGCTCGCCCGTATCCTGCCGAATTAGGGTGCAAACGTCGCTGAACTTTTGCAAAAACGCCCAGTCCACATGGCCTTCCTTCAAGACAACCTGGCACATGGAGAGCGCAAGCGCCCCGTCCGTTCCCGGATTGACGGGGAGCCACAAATCCGCGCCCTTGGCGGTTTGGCTGGCACGGGGGTCAATCGAGATGATTTGGCAATTGTTTCGCTGCTTGGCGTGGGTCGTGAGAAACTTCGCGTCGGGGATTCGGGTTTGGAAGATGTTGCTTGACCAAAGAATGGCGGTCTTGCAATGAGCCCAACTTCGGGTCTCGCACTCCACGCAGTCAATACCTACGGTCTGGGTGAAACCCATCGAAATGTCGCCATTGAAGTCATAAGCCGTGGCGAAAGACATCCCGAGCAAGGCGGCGGCCCGGACTTGGGCGCCTTTCTGGACATATCCCGTGCCCACCACTTGATTAAAGAGGAGCATGGATTCGGGCCCGTGATCCTTGCTGATGCGCTTCATGTGGTCGGCGATGTAGTCCAAGACTTCATCCCATCCAACCTCCCGCCATTTGTTTTCCCCGCGCTCGCCGGCGCGGATCAAGGGCTTGTGCACGCGGTCCGGCCCATAAATAATGTGCGTCATGGACATCCCGCGCAGGCATCCGCGAGGGTTGTATTCCTGGCAGGGATAATCCGCCGCCGGCTTGAGGTCAACGATAACATCGTCCACGACGGTGGCGAGCCAGCCGCAGGCTCCCGTGCAATTCGGACTATCGGTGGTGCGAACCACCCGCGCCTTTTCGTTAGGAGCGACCGTTGGTGCTCGACCCGGAACTTTATGTCTGGTTGCCATGATTCATGCGCACGCCACCCCGTGCTCACATGAATTATCAAACACTTAAATTAAGTTCAGTATGATGATGATCATACTGGTAAAAAAACTTGCCAAAGCCCAAAATTGAGTGGGCTAGCGATTTCGAAACTTGGTCAGGGCCCGATCAATCGTGGCCGTTTCCGGCATCCCCATCTTCTTCGTGATCCAGGTGTAGAGGCCCATTCCGAGGAGCCCATAAATCGCCAATCGAGCAAACGACAACAGGTGGCTCCCATGCTGAGCGCCCGGTCCCCAAGCTAAACAGAGCCCCACCAGCACGATGCACATCGCCAACCCGGCCAAGAGGGTCTGGTCCAGAGCCCGCCCAATCTGACCAACCTCCAAACCGTTCGCATCCTTGCGCAAGGTAAAGGTCATCAGACAAGCCAAGAAGATCGCCGAAAGCGAACTGGCCAAAGGCAGACCCATATAGGAAAGCGGGGTCGCGAGGAGCGTATAAGCCAAAACAATAAACACCAGCGTCGTCGCCGTCCCCAAAATAATCGGCTTGACCGTCTTGTGCATCGCAAAATAGCCGCGCATCAGGATCGGATGCATGCACCATGCCGGGATGCCGAGGCAGAACAGCCGCAAACAAACCACCATCGCCGTGGGGTCGCTCTTCGCCCCCTTGCCATAACCAAAAAGCGCATTGACAATGTCGGGCGCCATCACCGCCATGTAGATCGCGATCGGCACGCTCACATACAAAGCGGTGCGCATCGTTTTTACGATCTGCTCGCGGAACATGTCCATCCGTTCCTGGGCGAAAAATTGCGACAAGGCCGGGAAAACCGCGATGGCGAAACTCTGCCCGAAGACGCCCAGCGGCGCCTGCATCAACTTATTGGAGAGATCCAGCGAGGTGACGATGCCATTCACAAAGCCGCTCCCGAAATAGCGCATGAGAATCCCGTAAACCCCGGGCAGCGAGAGGCCAAACACCACGGGCAACATCAGTACGAACACCTTTTTGACGCCCGGATGCCGAAAATCGAAGTTCGGGCGGAACTCCACGCCGATCTTGCGCATCTCCCATGCCGGGAGTAGGAGGTTTCCGACGAACGCCCCGATCAACGCGCCCCAAGCCATGCCCGCAATGCCCGGATGCACAAAGTGGGAGAGAATCAATGCCCCCAAAATGATGCCGATATTGTAAACATTTGGCCCTAAACCTGGAATCGAAAAGCGCTGATGGGCATAAAGCGTCCCAAACATCAACCCGCCCAAGAAAAAGGCGAATTGGGCCGGGAGGACAATGCGGCTCATCTGCGCGATCATCGGGATGCTCGCGTGCTGCTCGGGCTGCAACGTCAGGCGGAGGAGCGGTTCCGTATACACAAACACCAAACCGACCATCACGAACAAGGCGGCCGTCATGATCGTGGCCACCGCGCTGAAGATATGCCACGCATCGCGCTTTCGATCTGTGTGCAAGTATTCGGAATAAACCGGAATAAAAGCCGAGCTCAGGGCCCCGCCGGCAATGAGAAAGAAGAGGAGATCGGGGATGACAAAGGCGAGCGAATAGGCGTCGGTGAACTGGTTTCGACCGAACTGGGCGGTCATGATCATGTCGCGCACGATGCCCAAGATCCGGCTGAGCAAGAGGCTGCCCCCCATGATGAGGCTCGCGCGGCCGACGTGGGGTTTCCCGCCCTGTTCTTCCATGAATCCCACAGGGTACCCGCGCATCGGAAGGTACTCGCTTTACGTCCATTCCCCGTGGGCCTTCTGAGAGAATTTGAATTGATACAGACGGTATGGTGAAGGTATCTGGCCCAATCACGGACTCCTAACTAGTGGCACGCAATAGAGCTGGCTTTGGTGTTTGCGCTTTCATGGACTCTCTCGGATCATCCGAGCTGTACGTCGAGCTTTCTCAGCAAGGCTTGAAGGGTTATCAGAATCATCTCCGACTAATGACAGGTGAGAGAAAGGGGCTAAGATATTACATTGAAGTCGCTCGTGATTCTTATCCTAGCGTCAAGGACATTTCCTTCCAGTTCTTCTCAGATTCAACCTTCCTCTACGCATTTGCGGGCGACGAAAAGTCCTTTTCCTACGCGCACGCAGATGTAGTGATTGCGGCAGCCGAAGTCTGCGCACGATACCAAGTTCATCAGCTTGTAAATGGCCGGCTCCTTCGAGGTGGACTAGCACATGGTGAAATTGTTGCACAAACAAATGCATTGGTCGGTCTTCCAGTCTATCAAGCCGCCGCGATTGAGTCGAGTGCCAAACACCCCGCGATCGTGCTGGCAAAGCAGGCCGAGCTCTATGTACGTAGCTTGCTAATGTCGGACGACATCAACATCAACGACCAGGACCTCATCACTAAACAGAGGGCCAAGAGGTCGCACTTGTTTCTTTACCTTGCGGGAGGTCAAATGATCGTTAATCCTTTCGCGGTGTTGAGGCCAACTGCGGACGCTGAACCGGGCCTACTTGAGGCTATCCTGAAGCATTGCCATGATTCGATCAAATGGCACCTACTCAAGTTCACGACCGACGAGCGACGTTATTCGAAGTATGCATTCATGCGCGACCTCTTCAACTTTCACCTACTGCAGCACACGGAGTATCTGCGGTTCTATCTGGCGCTGCCCGGAAGTGAGACCGCCAGCCAATTCTTCGGCATCGAACACTTTCTTGACGAAAATCTAGATCAGCTGGCTACGAAACCTCCTCGCCCTATCAAATAGAGCTTGGTATCAAACCGCTTCAAATATTTTTCATTCAATTGGCCCTAGTTAAGATCACGAGCTAAGTCAGAAATCTCCTCAACCCCGTCGTTTAGGGAAAAAATCCCCCGACGGAAAAGTCTTAAACCCCATCATTCATCGCAAAAACCCCTTCGTTCAAGCCAAGAACCCGGTCGGACAATGAAGAACCCCTTTGTAGTCTTAAGGTTTCTTAGGCCGGCGCAAGCTTGGAGATGGCAGCAAGCTGCGAAACATTCAAACGGGCCGATCCAAAGCTGCAGCAAGCAGCCCGCACTCTAAAGTTCGCAACTGTGGAAAAGGTGTTCATAACCGGTGGACACGCTCGACAAAACTAAGGGAAAAGCGTAGGACAAGATGTGAAGAAAAAAGTGCATCCAAACCACATCTTGTGTCGTCCATAATGTCGCGATACAAGATGTTGTATTGCGAGGAGTTGAATTGATTTGTCCGTACTGCGGCGGGGAGGAGCAGAAAGTGCTCGACTCTCGAGACGCCAAGGACGGACTTGCGATCCGACGCCGTCGCGAATGCGCCTCGTGTAATCGTAGATTTACGACGTTCGAGGAGCCGGAAAAGCCGCGTCTCTTCCTGGTCAAGCGCGATGGGTCGCGGGAGGAGTTCTCCCGCGAAAAAGTCCTGCGGGGCGCCATTGTGGCTTGTCGAAAGAGGCCGGTGGATCATAGCCGGCTCCTGGAACTCGCGGAGGGAATCGAAAGAAGCCTTATGGATGATGGCGAACTCGAAATTCCATCGGCCCAGATCGGCCGAATGGTGATGGAGCGTCTCCTCGATGTGGACGAGGTCGCCTATGTTCGGTTCGCCAGCGTGTACGAGCAATTCGAGACGCCGGCTGAGTTCAGCAACATCGTGGATCAAATCAAGAAGTCGCGCAAGCCGCGCATTTTAATGTAGAAGTTTGTATACTAAAGCAAGGAAAGCATAATGAAGATTAAGAGGGTTTTCACCACCGCCGGGCAGGACGCCTATGCTGGCATCGAGTTTGAAGCGAGGAAGAGCGAGATTCGCAATCCCGACGGCAGCACCGTCTTTTTGATGGAGGATGTCATGGTGCCGAGCCATTGGAGCCAAGTCGCGACCGATATCCTCGCGCAGAAGTATTTCCGTAAGGCCGGGCTGAAGGATCCCTCGAACGAGAAAGGCCACCTCAGCAAGTTTGGCGACAAATCCAAGGACCACGAAACCGACAGCCGCCAGGTCTTTCACCGCCTCGCCGGCTGCTGGCGACACTGGGGCGAGCAATTCGGCTACTTCGATACGAAAGAGGACGCCCAGGCATTCTATGATGAGCTCGTCCGCATGTTGGCGATGCAGGTCGCGGCGCCGAACAGTCCGCAATGGTTCAACACGGGGCTCCACTATGCCTATGGGATCACCGGCACCTCGCAGGGCCACCACTATGTGGATCCCAAGACCAAGAAACTGAACCGGAGCGTCAATGCCTACGAGCGGCCCCAGCCCCATGCCTGTTTTATCTTGAGCGTCAAGGATGATCTCGTCAACGAAGGCGGCATCATGGATTTGTGGACGCGAGAGGCACGCATTTTCAAGTACGGAAGCGGCGTCGGCACGAACTTTAGCAAGCTCCGCGGCGCGAATGAGAAGCTGAGCGGCGGCGGTCGAAGTAGCGGCCTCATGAGCTTCCTTCGCGTTGGCGACCGAAGCGCGGGCGCGATCAAGAGCGGCGGCACCACTCGCCGGGCGGCCAAGATGGTCTGCCTCGATGTTGACCATCCCGATATCGAGCAATTCGTAAATTGGAAGGTGAAGGAAGAGCAGAAGGTGGCGGCGCTCGTCACCGGCTCGGTTCTCAATAATCGGCACTGCAACGCGGTCGTGAAAGCCTGCTGGACCGGCACGCGCAACGACGAGCAACAAGCCCAGAACAAGCCGAACACCGATCCGCGTAGCAATCCCGAGCTCCGCCTCGCGATCGCCGAAGCCAAGCTCGACGCGATCAGCCCGAACTACATTCAGCGCGCGATTCAGCTCGCCGGAAATGGCGTCACCAGCATCGACTTCCCTGTTTTCGATA
>JADLGZ010000019.1 GCA_020849075.1 Fimbriimonadaceae bacterium
AAGGCTATTCTCCTAGGAATGCCTGAACGGCGGCAGCTTGGCGAACTTCATCCAAGAGAAAGGCATCGTGGCCCAGCGGAGAGACGATATCTACCCATGTCGAATCGTGACCGGAGGCCAGAGCAAGTTCGTGGGCGGCTTGACTTTGCCAACTGGGATACAGTAAGTCGCTAGTGAACGAGGTGAAGAGAAACCGCGCTTTGGACCGCGGGAGTTCGGCGCAGTCGTAGGTGTCAATCGCGTTCGACACGACAATGAAAGTGCGCGCGTCAAACCGCTCGGTGAATTTGTGGCCTTGGTGGGCCAGGTAATTCTCGACCTGAAAGACTTCCCTTTTCGCGAAGGTCGCTCTTGCTTCGGGTACTTCAGTTTCGCCTTCTTGGAGCCGCCGCCCAAACTTTGCTTCAAAAGCTGGTTCGCTTAGGTAGGTGAGGTGTCCAAGCATACGAGCAACCGAGAGACCATCGGTCGGGCCCCGATCGGTGTAGTTGCCACCCTGCCAACGTGGATCGCGCATGATCGCTTGGCGTGCGACCTCATTGAAGCCTATTTGCATGGCACTATGGCGCAGAGCACTTGCGGTGGCCCAGACTAGGTTTGTTCGCTCGGGAAATCGGCGGGCCCATTCGATGGCCTGCATACCGCCCATGCTCCCACCGCATACAAGTTGCCATTCCGGGATACCGAGGTGGTCCATGAGTCGCGATTGGGCTTCGACCATATCGCCTATCGTGATAAATGGAAATGTCCCATCCTGTGGGCCGGTGCTTCCCTGACACCCACCCAAGACATTGGAGCAGATCACCCACCAATGATCCGTGTCGATCGCTTTACCGGGGCCGACTAGGCGGGGCCACCAGGCGGTGGCGTTCGAGTCGCCGCTGATCGCGTGGCACACCAGAATTGCCCTGCCGGGGTCGGGCTGTCCCCAAGTTTGATAAGCCAATTTGACATCGGGAAGTTGTCCACTGCGTTCAAGATTCATTGCCCCGACCTGAACATAGAGGCGCCCGGTGGCATCGGGAAGGGTTCGCTCGCTTTCCTCAAAAACTCCAGGGTCAATCATCACATCCCAACCCCCGTGTAGTGACGAGTGCCAAAGTGGAACATGATTTTGAAGGCGACAAAGCTCCCGATAATCCAACCGCATTGGAGGAGGAGTAGATGGGGGGCTTGCTCGGCCCCAATGCGGCCGATGAGCATCTCGGTTGGCACGCCAGTTGTGTAATAAAATGGAAAATACATAGCTAAATTGCGTACCCAATCAGGGAAGATCGCCACGGGAAACATCTGGCCACTCAAGAAGAGCATCGGGACGTAATAGAGTTCAAACAGGCTTTGGGTTTCTTGGAGAAAGAGGGCGAGCATCCCCATCGCCATGACAAAGAAATAGCTCAGGAAGTGACCGAGGAGGACAGCCAATATTGAGTACCACGTAAGGTGGATTTGGGGGCTCACGATCCAAGAGGAGTAGGCCCATAGAATCAAGAGAAAAATAGGCGAGAAAATAGCGGTTCGAAAGATTCGCCAGGCAAAGTTACGCACGGCGTGGTAGTAGATGTAGTTCACCGGCCGGATGATCTGGCTACTGAACACTCCTTCCTTGATCTCCATGGAGACATCCCACATGAAGTGGCACTGCACAAAGCAGGTCACCAGAAGCATGGTCAGGTAGTAGAGGACGAAGTCCGACCCGGTGAAGCCCTTGATGTTGCCGCCCTTGGTGGCGGCCATCATGACCATCGGCATCGTGGCGGCGGTGGCCACATCGGTCATGACCCAAATGACGGCGCTCGCCTTGTAGGCGAGCCCGTCTTGAATGTAGATCGAAAAAAGCGCTTTGAACTGCCGCCAAGCGACGACCATATGATCAGTCTAGTCGCCGGAGGCGCTCTTCTGCCACTCCTGGATCATCTCGTTGAGTCCTGGTTGGTTCACCGAGATATTGGCCTTCTTCCGCGCGTCGCTCATCATCTTGTCGAGATTGTTGCGAACTCGTCCTCGGTCCAGCATCAGCGATCGGCGGAGTTGGGCCTTCGTGTTGGCATCGAGAGGGATCTTTTCAGAGGCTTTTACATCTTCGAGGAGGAACTTGAACCACCCGGATGTTCCCTTGATCCACTCCGTCGTCGAGCCGATCTTCGTTGCGTCCAGAAGTTTGGTAACGACTTCAGCAAAGGCCGTGGCTGGGATCTCGCCAAGGGCTCCTCCTTGCAGGGCGCTGGGGTCACTACTCATGTCACGGGCCACGTCGGCAAACGGCTTGCCGCCCGCCAACGCGCTATCAACTTGGGCTTTCTTGTCCTCGGAAACCGCGATGAGCCGAAGCTTATAGCGCTTGGGGACCGTAAATCGGGTCGGGTTATCCTTGTAGTGTTGCTCAATCTCTTGGTCAGTCACATTTACGCCCATGGTGGTGATATTAAACTCGGCCAAATCCACCCTTACTTGGCGCTCAAGATCGGCCCTTGTAATGCCGACCTTGGCCAAACTTTCGAGGAGTGTGGGGGTGTTTTTCAGTCGCAAGTCCAGTTCTGCGGTGACATCAGCGTCCTTGGGGTAGACATTCTTTTCCTTGGCGATTTGGAGCATCAAGCGTTCGTTGATGAGTTGTTGCAATGCCAGATAGCCGGGCCAGGATTCAATGAAGCGCGCGCCGACCATTTTGCCGAATCCGGGCAGGAACTCCATTCTTCGGAAATACTCCATGCCGCCGATGGTTTCGCCGTTGACGGTCGCAATCGGCTTGGTCGGGTCGCTCTGGGCGCTCGCAAGGGCAGACACAGCGAGGCAGACGGTGATGACGAGTGTTCGAAACTTTAGCACTGAACTTAATACGGTTCGGATGGGCTTGAGCGTCGCTCTTTTGTTTCGGAGTGGTTAGTAAGTCTGTGAGTCGGTGAGTC
>JADLGZ010000020.1 GCA_020849075.1 Fimbriimonadaceae bacterium
GCCCCTTGCTCCCAATCCCAATTGTGGCCAGGCGCATGCACAGTACCCATCAAGCCATCGCCAATGAAGCAATTAGGCTCATTGAAGGTGAGCCAAGTCTTGACGCGGTCCCCAAGTCGTGATTGCGCGGTAGCCGCAAAGCGACCGAAGCGGTCTGCAGTGCGGGGGTCATTCCAGCCACCGTCGTCTTCCGCCCAGAGAGGAAAGTCCCAATGGAAGAGATTGACGATAGGCTCAATGCCAGCGGCCAAATAGCCATCAGTTAGGGCCTCGTAGAAGCTCCAATCGCCAACGGCGCCTTCGGTAGGTTCTACTCGGGGCCAGCTCAATGAAAAGCGCGCACTGGTAAGGCCGAGGTCTTTCATTAGAGCCAGATCTTCGCGCCAGCGGTGATAGTGGTCGCACCCTACATCAGCTCGGAAGCCGTCCGCTATTTTGTTGGGTTGCTCGCTGAAGCGGTCCCAGGTGGAGTCTCCCCTTCCCAAGCGGTGTCCCTCAATTTGGTGGGCGCTTGATCCAACACCCCAGAGGAAAGAATGGTTCACCTTTCAATCGTAAGATCGGGGGCTTCGTAGTCCTCACCGGTCTTACCACCATTGTCTACAAAATCCGGACCTGGACTGTATAGTTTGAACACAGGCCCGTCGGCCTCGTAGCAGAACTCTCGGCCTGTAAAAGGGTCTTGCCGGAGCCCTTTCGCATAGGAGCTAAGGGACTTCGGGGCTTGCCCTTCAGCCTTGACGTGCGCGATAATTCGGCACTCAAGCACAAGGAGTCTTGTGCGGGCGAGGGTTTTTGCCTCTTTGTTGAGTAAGGGGCGTAGCGATCGGAAGAAATGTTTACTGAAACGCTTCCACGGACGGGGTTGGCCCTCTGGATACTCCGGTACTTTGCGCGCTACAACCGGCTGCTCAGCCTGCTGCCTCGCCCACGCAACTTCTGTATCGGCCTCCTTGGCAAAGCCCTTGAAGTATTGGAGCTGCTGATCTGCGCTCTGCTGATGGAGAGTGTTAAGATAGTCAACGGCCTCTCGGACCTCTAACCCCAAATTGGCTTGAAGTTCCGACAGGCTACCCTCCAAATAGGCGTCCTGCACGAGTTGAACGCCCGCTAGCATGACCTTGTGTTCCTTGGAGATGCATTCTTCCAAGCAATCGTCGCGGATCGCTTCCTCTTCGAGGAGAGAGGCGCACTCGTTCAGCGTTGTAGCAGGCAGTTGCCCCAAGTTGGGGGCCAATGCGATGCGCATATCATCTAGTAGCGACAGGCCAAGATCGGCTTCTGCGGCGCCCCCCGTCATTAAGTCGGTGGCAAATTTGGTGATCTCACGAACCGTACTTGGAATCTCCTCATAGTTTTCATTCGTAAGATCACCCTCAAGACGCCAGATAAGCGCTCGTCCAAGTAAGCGCCAACCCGAATGGTTGGGGTTTTCGACAAATGGAATCATAGCGGGAGCTTCAAAACCGCCCCCCTTGCTGGTCGCTCGGTAAAGCTCGCCAAGTGCTGGGCGAAGGCGCACCAGAGAGGCTTGGCGTTGCCCTTCGGTAAAAGACACACGGCGCAGGCCTAGAGGATCGGCTTCGCGTGCCATGTTCGACGCACGGACATAGCCTGAGTAAGCATCATTGGAGTCCTTCGACGAAGTCACGGCATCCTGCGTGAACCACCGGACAAATGCGGCAGGGTGGGGCTTGCTGCATCCTGCACCAAGGGTCGCCGCCAAAACCAAAACTGAGAGCCGTACCTTCCTTAGCATGGGCTTACTTACTATCCTACCGCAAAGGTACGCTTCATAAGCGTGAAAGGAGTCATTCTTGCCGCCGGAAAGGGCACCCGCCTCTACCCGGTCACCCGTCATATCGCGAAGCCCCTGCTACCAATCGCCGGGCGCCTCACCCTTGACTACGCCTTTGAACAACTCAAGGGAATGGGCATCCATGACGTTTGCGTGGTCGTCGGAGAGAATGAATCCGCTATCTCCGAGGCTCTCGGCGATGGGCGCGAGTTCGGAGTGAACCTAAGCTACGTTCGGCAGACCGACCCGCACGGCTTAGCCCATGCGGTGGGATTTGCGAAGGATTTTGTAGCGGGAGATGACTTCGTTTTGTACCTAGGGGATGCAGTCTACGACCGATCGTTGGCACCTTTTGCGACAAAGTTTTCTGAGTCAGGTTGCGCAAACCTAAATCTCGTAATGTGGGTTGACGACCCGCGCCGGTTTGGAGTGGCTAATTTGGAAGAAGATCGTATTATCAAGCTCGTTGAAAAACCGCAGGAGCCTGAATCTAACTATGCGATGGCGGGGATGTACATCTTTGGCCCACAGATTTGGGATGTTCTCCCTGATCTAAAGCCGAGTGCTCGCGGCGAGTATGAGATTACGGATGCGATCCAGATGCTCATTGATCGGGGTGAGGACGTCCGAGCCGGCATCTATGAGGGTAATTGGTTTGATACAGGCACCCTGGATTCTTACCTGGAGACTAGCTCGTTCTTGTTGGGGTCTCAGAGCATGGTTGGGCATGAAGTTGAGCTTCGAGCGCCGGTGGGTACAAGCGCGGTTATCGGGGACAACGCGATCGTCAAGGCGTCACTCATTGAGGATTCGGCCGTGTTGCCGGGAGCAGATGTTGAGGTGACGGGGACGATCCGGCACTGTATTCTGGCGGGACGGGTACGCCATGAAGGCGACCTGGAAAACACAATTTGCTGGGGTGACGAGCGGAGCCAAACAAACTAGGGCCGCTCAATCCCTTGAGCGGCCCTTCTGGTCGGGCGAACTTTACTCGGTGCCGTCGGCAGTCTTATTGTTAGGACCTGCATCGCCGGAGGTTGTGTTTGCGCCGGGAGCTTCTTCTCCAGCAGGGGCACAACCAGCAAGTACCGTCGCAAAGGCTATGGTGAGCAGGGAAAAGATAAAGAGTTTCTTCATACGTATTATCCTCCTAACGTGTAGCCAGACGGCCACAACGCGAAGCCATGTAGCAAGGCACTGGCCCTCGCGGGCTACGCGTAATCTATTAACGATTGCGATGGGTCATTTGTTGCATCCTGAATCCCGGGCGAGTTCAAGATCGTATGCACTACCGTGCCGGGCAATCGGAAAATGGAGGTTGGGACCTTGGTTGCGGTCAGCTTATTGGCTTTCGCAATATGGGTCTTACCCATCACACGGCCGCTTGGTCTACCGCTCCTCTTTCTAAATACACACATCCACGAGCTATGCCACGCAATTTCTGCTTTGGCGACCAGTGGGAAAGTTGCCTACATTGTCGTTTATAGCAATGGGAGCGGGGTCACGCCGGTTGCCGGCGGTAACTTACCATTGTTGGCGATGTCGGGGTACGTCGGCTCGGCTCTGGTAGGCGGACTCTTGATCGGTGCGAGCCGGAGGTCAGACACCGCCCGTAAGGCGATGTGGGTCCTGACCACTGGCTTGGCCATCTCGATGGTTCTCTTTGTGCGCGGAGAGTTACTGGGCTGGTTTGCCGGAATTTTCTGGGTCATCGTATGCGGCGCTGCAGCTTGGAAATTGGGCACCGAAGCCATCCGGTTGTTTACGGCCTTTATTGGTGTCCAGCAGTGTTTAACTTCGGTCCATGCACTCCTGGTTCTGTACCGGATCTCCGCAGGTACGGAGATGCAGAGCGATGCCCAATTGATGCAGCAAGCTACGCATATTCCCTCTGTTGTATGGGCGATTATCTGGATGTTCCTAAGCGCCCTCTGCATGGGGTGGGGCGTGCGCCAAGCTTTGAGAACTCGCTAAGATTCAGACTCATGATTGCACCTCCGCTAGAAGCCATTGCCTCGGTCGTCAACTTGACGGTGCGTTATGGGCGCTTCACAGCCTTACAGGATTTTAGCGTGCAGGTGCCGAAAGGTTGCGTCGGGCTACTTGGACCCAATGGTGCTGGAAAGACTACGCTGATCAAGACACTGCTAGGGTTTGTTACCCCAACTGCCGGGACTGCCACGATCCTAGGCCACAGCGTTCAAAAGGAAGGGGCTAAGGTGCGCCAGAGGGTGGGCTTGATGCCGGAGCAGGACTGCCACTTGCCCGGCATGAGCGCAATTGAGTTCGTCGCGTACGCGGGAGAATTGGCGGGGATGCCCCAGGCTCAGGCACTAAGACGGGCCCATGAGGTCTTGGAGTATTCCGGGCTTGGCGAATCGCGGTATCGCAAAGTTGAAACTTTCTCAACGGGAATGAAGCAAAGGATCAAGCTGGCACAGGCTCTCGTTCATGGCCCCAAGCTACTGCTCTTGGATGAGCCAACCAATGGCCTTGATCCTCGAGGAAGGGAGGAGATGCTTAAGCTGATCCGAGACATCAGTCTCCACAAGGACGTGAATGTCATCGTCAGCAGCCACATATTGCGCGATATTGAGAAGACCTGCGAATCCGTGATCGTGGTGGTCAAGGGTCAGCTAAAGATGCAGGGCTCGATCCGTGACTTGACAAGAATCCAGGGGCACCCGGTTGATGTTGAGCTCAAGGAGCCCAGCCCGACTTGGCAAGAGGCCATTGTGCGCCGGGGCATAACCATTGTGAGCGCCGAAAGAAACAAGGCTCGCCTCCAGCACGAAGCACCAACCGAAGTCACGACGAAGATGATTTTCGAAGCTGCCCGAGAGGTCGGTGCGGAGGTCCGCGGCTTGAGCGTGGCGACAAAGAGCTTAGAAGAAGCCTTTTTGGAGGTTGTGCACTAGTGGCATCTCCAATTGCTGACCTAAGTTATCGGTCTTATGACGGGCCCCTGAATCCGCCGAGCGCTCGATGGTGGGTCATCGCTAAAGTTCATACCCTCAAGGCTTTCCGCAACCGTTTCTATTGGCTGTTTGTGGGGCTATCAGGTTGGTACTACTTGGTGATCCTCACCGTGATCTTTATCATGCAGATGGTATCGTCCAACGCTACCGATCTAGCCAGTGGCGCGGGAGTGACTGGGTCAAGTGAGATTGTTCGGCAGATTCAGTTCATTGATCGCTTCCTTTGGAAGAACCAATTTCTGCACGGTTTTAGCTTCGGCCAGCTGACCTACCTCATTATTGCGCTTCTCGTTGGGGCCGGAGCGGTAGCCAACGACAACCGGGCGAATGCGCTGTTGGTCTACTTGAGTAAGCCGTGTACCAAGTGGGATTACGTCGTAGGCAAGTTTTTCGGCGTGTGGATCCCGCTGGTCACCGCGATGGCTGTGCCGTCCTTGGTGTTTTTCCTGTACGGCATGATGAGTTACCGGCAGCACGGTTTCGCGCTTTATGCGGGGGCTTTTCCCGCGGTTCTTGGTGCGATGGCAATGGCGGCGGCTCTTCACACATCTATCCTTTTGGGCATAAGTTCCCTGATGAAGCAAGGCCGGATAGCAGGCATCTTATACGGCGCGCTGTACATGATCACCAACATCTTCACGGTGATGATTCTCGTGTTCTGGCTCCAGCCCGTGCCTGATGCAAGAAGGGACCTCGGATCATCGGTAGTCGTGGATCGGAATCCGCTCTTGCAGCCCGCTTTCTATTCGTCAATTGATGGGCTCAACATCGGGATGGCGAAGTCATTGCTCAACGTTGATGGCGGGAATGCGTTTGGAATGCCGCCGGATCCGCTTACAGTCGTTCCAGCACCGAATGGATTTGCCGTGTTTTGGATCATGAGCGCAATCTGCGCATTTTGGCTATACATTTTCTGGCGGCGTGTTCGGGCCGTGGAGGTGGTCAATTGATTGAGCTGGATCATGTGAGTCGTTGGTTTGGTCTGGTCATCGGATTGAACGATGTGTCGGCCCACATCGGCCCCGGGATCACGGCCCTATTGGGGCAAAACGGTGCGGGCAAGACAACGATGATCCGCATGATCACCGGACAGATTCGTCCCACAACGGGCCGAATCAAGATCTTTGACGAGGAGCCTTTTGCCAACCCAAATGTGTTTCGGCGTCTTGGCTATTGCCCAGAGATTGATCAATTCTATGAATGGATGACCGGCAGGGCCTTTGTTCAGCATATGGCTCGCTTAAGTGGTTTTGGAAAAGAAGAAGCTCAAGAACGTGCCCAGCGAATGCTCCAAATCGTCGGTATGGAAGATCGTTGCGACAAGAAGATCGCGGGCTACTCAAAGGGGATGCGACAACGAATCAAGTTGGCGCAAGCGATGCTTCACGATCCAAGCATCATACTGCTGGATGAGCCCTTGAACGGCCTTGACCCCGTTGGACGCCATGAGTTTATGCAAGTGGTTGCAGGCCTAGCGGATCGAGGGAAATGCATCATTATCTCCAGCCATATCCTATCGGAAGTGGAGCAACTCACCCAAAGTATCTTCCTGCTCCACCGAGGGCGACTTTTGGCCACGGGAGATCTGACGACGATCCGTAGTTTGATTGATAAGCACCCCCACCGAATTCGGATTGAGACCCCAGAGCCGCAGCGGGTAGCTTCCCTGATGCTCACTTTGGATAATGTCCTGAGTCTTGATCTTGATCGCGATGGTGCGGTGGACCTAGAGGTCAAGAATGCCGAATCTTTCTATCCAGCGGTCGCTGACCTAGTCCTTCAGCATGATCTGAAGATTTATGGACTTGCGAGCCCCGACAACAACTTGGAGTCGGTGTTCCAATATCTGGTGGGAGCCTAATGTTTAGTTACGTGTACCTTTCCACCTTGCGCGAATTCTTGTCCTTGCGGCGGCTTGCGATTTGGCTCATCGCAATTCTTGGCGTTGCAGCTCTAGGCTTTGCTTGGCTAAGGCTTAGCGGCAAGTTGGGCACGGAGCTTGGATATGGGACTCTGATGGGGATCATGGGCTTTCGTTTGATGGCGCTTGTCGCGGCGGTGTTTTCGACGGCCGTGATTGCGGGCGAAGTTGAACAGAAGACCATCGTGTATCTGGTAACACGCCCGATCCCAAGGCCAATTCTCTTGGCGGCTAGATCCCTTGCCGCCATTTCGACAATTGTCGTGATCGGCGTAGTAATGGTTTTGGTCCTTGGGCTGATGAACTTTGGATTGCAGGCCTTTACAACGCCGATGGTATGGCGCGACGTTCTGGTTGTGATCCTCGGCGCGATGGCCTATGGAGGGCTCTTCTTGTTCATTTCCATGCTCTTGAACCGGGCCTTTCTCTTTTGCTTGCTTTTTGCATTCGGGTGGGAAACATTTGTCCCTCAGATGCCGGGCGACTTGTACTATGCGTCCATCTTATCGCACATGCAAGCCCTTACCTTGCACCCAGAGGGCTCCTATCCATCAACCGCGCTCAGTAACCTTGGCTCTTCGGCAAGCGGAGGGGCTGCGGTAATACCTGCCTGGGCATCTGTGACAACCCTTCTCGCTATATTTGTTGTGGCGGTAGGTCTGTCCGCGGCGTGGTTCCAGCAAAGCGAGTATGTGCCACGTGAGGACGCGGAATAGCTAGGCGGCCTTCGGTAGAGCTTGCGTTGTGCCCGTAAGGAGGTCGTCAAAGAAGACCACACGCTTGGCTTCTTCGAAACTAGTTTCGCCGGAGAGCACACGCGCAACCGCGTCGTCTTGCATTGGCGTGAAGCCATGCACCAGACCCACTTGCCGGATGAACTCCAATGGAGCACCAGTTGAGATCATCTGCTGGATCTCGCTGGGCACCGGAAGGAGTTCATTGACGGCGAGCCGTCCTTTATATCCTGTACCGTGGCATGCATCACAGCCACAGGGCCGCCAAACAGTGACGGGGCCTGGCTGATATGGTGCCAAGACCTTGGCTTCGTCGGGGGTCGCGACATCCTTGACCCGGCAATTCCGGCAGAGCAGTCGAACCAGGCGTTGGGCCATGATGCCGATCAGTGAGGTGGATAGAAGCGTCGGGCTGATGCCGATATCTATCAAGCGATTGATCGCGCTCGGAGCGTCGTTGGTGTGGAGGGTGCTCAGTACTAGGTGCCCCGTCATTGATGCGCGGATTGCGATCTCTGCCGTTTCTTGGTCTCGCACTTCGCCGACAAGGACAACATCGGGGTCTTGACGCAAGATCGCCCGCAATTGGCAGGCAAACGTTAACCCAACTTTCTCGTTGACTTGGGACTGGTTGATCCCCGCGATATCGTACTCAATCGGATCCTCGCAGGTCATGATGTTGCGCGAGACATGCTTGATCTCGTTGAGTGCGGCGTACAGACTGGTCGTTTTCCCGCTACCCGTTGGGCCCGTGACAAGGATCAGGCCGTACGGCTTGGTGATGAGCTTGCGGAACAATCCAAGGTTATGAGCACTAAAGCCAAGGCCCTCCAGCGGGAGCAAGGCCGATGACCGATCAAGGATACGCAGGACGATCCTAGCACCGTGGTGGTTTGGCAGGACACTCACCCGCATGTCAATATCACGCCTGTCCAGTTGAGCGGTGATTCGGCCATCTTGAGGCAGTCGGTGCTCGACGATATCCAACTCCGACATGATCTTGATGCGGGCCGTCACCATGGGGAGAAGCGCTCGAGGGAACTCTTGCACCTTGGTGAGCTGCCCGTCAAGCCTGACCCGGACTTCGACAACACTTGCTCGGGGTTCAAGATGAATGTCGCTCGCCCGCATGCGGATGGCATCAGCAAAGATCTGATTCACGAGGGAAACCACGGGTCTCGTGTCAATTTCACCAAGCGAATGGGTCTCCTCATCTTCCAAAGCGACGCCCTTTACCTCGAGCATGGCTTGGGCTACTGTCGCGCCGACATTGCCATGATCCCGGCCATCAAGTAGATTGTCGATCGCACGACTGAGCCGGGTTTCGTTCGCCAAAACTGGTTCAATTCGGTAGCCGGATACGGCACGGGCCGTTTCGATAGCGGGCATATCCTGCGGGTTTCGCATGGCGACCATGAGGAGGTCACCCCGGACCTGCACGGGGAGCATTTGATATTTTCGACA
>JADLGZ010000021.1 GCA_020849075.1 Fimbriimonadaceae bacterium
AGATTCGGTTGCAGGCTGAGATTGCCTTGCAAGAAGCGACCGTCGTCATCTTTTTGGTGGACTGCGTTCAGGGCCTCAGCATGGGCGACCATGACCTCGCAGACCGGTTGCGGGGCATCAAGGTGCCAGTGCTGATCGTGGCGAACAAGGCCGACAACAAGGACCGAGCCGTACAAGCGAATGAGTTCTATGAGCTCGGACTAGGCGAGGTCTATGCCGTGAGTGGCCTGAATGGGGCTGGGGTCGCCGACCTGATGGACGAAATGGCCTCGCACCTACCCAAGGTAGAAGACCTTGAGGAAGCACCAGAGGAGATCAAGCTGGCAATCATTGGTCGCCCGAATGTTGGCAAGAGCAGCATGGTCAATGCGTTCATGGGCGAGGTTCGCTCGATCGTGAGCAACATTCCCGGCACGACTCGCGATGCGATTGATACGGTACTTGAGTACAAAGGCGAGACGTTTCGGCTTATTGACACGGCGGGTATTCGCCGTCGCGGGAAGATTCAGGGCACGGTGGAGTACTACATGGCGTTGCGTAGCACTCGTGCGGTGGAACGTGCGGACTGTTCGCTCTTGGTGATTGCTGGTAACGAGGGCCTGACGGATCAGGATAAGCGCGTGAGCAAAATTAGCCACGACATGGGCCGTGCGATGGTGATCGCGGTGAACAAGTGGGATTTGGTGGAGCCACCCAATGGGAGGCCGCGCCAGAAGAGCGACGAGAAGAAAGCGCTAGAGAAGGTGATTCGGGATGAGCAACCTGAGATAAAGTACGCGCAGATTGCGTTTACTTCCGCCCAAGAAGGCGCTGGACTTGAGCCGATTTTGGATGCGGTAAGGAATGCGGTTGAACAGTGGAGTTTCCGAATTGGTACAGGAGCCCTGAACAAGCTGATCCAAGAAGCGGCCTTCTCTCGCCCCTACACGAGTAAGGGCCGGATTCTTAAGATCTACTACGCAACGCAGGTCAGCGCTCGCCCACCGACGTTCTTGCTCTTCTGCAATGATCCCGAACTGATGCATTTTAGCTACAAACGCTACCTGGAAAACCAGATTCGCAAGGCTTATCCTTTGCCAGGAACGCCAATTCGCATCTTTGTTCGAAGTAGCCATAAGGATCAAGAAGACGATTAGTTTAGAGCGCCGCTTTCTCGTGACGCCGCAAGTAGCTGTGTAATCTCCAGAACGTTATGGTCCCGGGGGTGCTTGAACTTGAAAGGTACACTAAAACCACTATTTTCAGACCCATGTTGAACTCAGAAGAGCCCCAATTGAATCACGAAGAGGAAGAGTTTGAAACGCTTGCTGAACTCGAAGAAGAAGACGAACTCCCCATTGATGACCGCGACCAGTTGATTCGTGCGTTGACTGACGAGCGCGATCAGCTACGCGACCAACTTTTGCGATCGGTAGCAGATTTGCAGACTTTCCGCCGCCGGGCATTGGCAGAGAAAGATGAAATCCGGAAGTATGGGATGCAGGACCTCGTGGAATTGCTCCTTCCTGTGCTGGACAATTTTGAGCGTACGGTCCGATCCCTAGAGTCGGGAGCCGACAGCGAGTCGGTCATGCAAGGAGTGGGCATGATTGAGAAGCAGCTACGGACTGTACTTGAAGGATCATCCGTACAACGAATTATTGCCGTTGGACAGCACTTTGATCCGAGTCTCCATGAAGCTGTTGAACTGGTGCCCTCCTCAGACATGGAACCAGGAACCATCGTAGAAGAACTGTCACCCGGCTATCGTATTCACGATCGGGTGATTAGGCCCGCTCGCGTCAAGGTCACGCAATCGAAGTGATCAAGTTCGGTACCGACGGGGTGAGAGGAGTTGCTAACACCGCGCTCCGGCCCGAAGATGCTTTGGCCATTGGATATGCTGCTGGGCGCTTGGCGCACGAGAAAGGCCAAGTGCCCCGTGTCGCGCTGGGAATGGACACCCGCCGCAGCGGTCCAATGTTGGCGGGTGCTCTGGCGGCTGGTTTCACGAGCGCCGGGGTTGAAGTAGTGGACCTAGGAGTCGTTCCAACTGGGGCCATTAGCTTCATCACCCGAACGTCCAACTTTGGGTTAGGTGCCGTGATTTCGGCGAGCCATAACCCGGCAGAGGACAATGGGATCAAGTTGTTTGGCCATTCGGGGAAGAAGATCTCTGACGCGGACGAGACGAGAATCATCGAGTTGCTGGGCGTTCCTGGCGAGCGTGGAACCGGTGATCAGGTGGGCACGATCAAGCAGGAGCGCAATGACGTTGACCGATATTTGGAATGGCTCATATCGCTTGTGCCTGAGCATCTTGTCGGGGTGAAAGTTGCTATTGACGCTGCTCACGGAGCAGGATCTGAACTTGGTATCGAAGTCTTCCGGCGACTGGGCGCTGAGGTGCATGTTTGCGGTGCTTCGCCCGATGGGTTGAACATTAATCTTGCGTGTGGCGCGACCCACCCCTCAACTATTCAAGAACTGACGAAATCGGGAGGAGCTGTCATTGGCATCTCCTATGATGGCGATGCAGACCGCGCTGTCTTTAGTGACGCTCAGGGACGTTTGGTCAATGGTGATCGCACTATGGCTATTTGGGCGGCTCATTGGCGACAGCACGGTGGGTTTACTCCCGCCACAATCGTTGGTACGGTCATGAGTAATGGCGGATTCGAGGCCTATGCTAAAGGGCAGGGCATCCATCTTGAACGCACTGATGTTGGTGACAAGTATGTCTCTCGACGCATGGAAGAAGTCGGGGCAAAGATCGGTGGGGAACAATCCGGTCACATTATCTTTAGTGAACGTGGGCCAACCGGCGATGGCCTGGTCACGGCACTTGAATTAGTGCGAGTCCTCAAGAGAGAAGGGCGCGACCTTGCCTCGTTCTATGACGAATTCGAGAACTATCCGCAGCTCTTAGTGAATGTCAAAGTAGCCACCAAAGAGGGCTGGAAAGAGAATGCGGCGATTCATTCAGCCATCGCAGCCTCTGAGTCGCAGTTGGCAGGCGGCAGGCTAAATGTTCGTGCAAGTGGAACTCAGCCGATCCTTCGTGTTATGGGAGAGCATCCGGATGTTGCTACTCGCGACGCGGCGGTTGACCATGTGGTGAAATCGCTGATCGGCGAATTGGGCGGTGATGTTTACTCCAGAACGGACCTCACGCACTCGCTCGGCGAGTAGCATCGCCATCAATCGGTGGGGAGTCCGATACCGGCCGGGAAGCCGGTAGTACAATAAATGCGATGGAAGTCGAGCCCCTATTGCTTGCCTCGCAAAACGATGCCATTCGAACATTGGTGCGTGCCTTGGATATGCATGGACCGGGGGAGGCCGATCATGCGGATCGCGTTGCAACGTATGCGGTAGCTACAGGTGAAAGAATGGGCTTGTCTGATGACCAGCTTCTCAAACTCCGCCGGGGGGCTGTCCTTCATGATGTTGGAAAGATCGCTATTGATTCGCATTTGCTCAGTAAACTTGGCGAATTGACCGATGAAGACTTCGCTGCCCTCAGGATGCACGCCGCAATGTGCGAAACCGTGTTGGGAGATCTGCCATGGTTGGACGATGTCGTGCCGATGATTCGACACCACCACGAACGATGGGATGGTGCGGGCTACCCCGATGGCCTTAGTGGGGAAGCCATTCCCTTAGGAGCGAGGGTCATTGGCGTTGCGGAGACCTATGACCACTTAGCTTTTGGCTCCAGTTACAAGGAGCCAATCGGGAGCGATCTTGCCATCCAAGTGCTCGTCGATGAGGCGGGTAAACAGTTTGATCCGGATGTGGTCAGTGCCTTCTTGCAGATTGAGCCCCTGATTCAGCCCCTAGGAACATGACACGTTGCGTAATTGTAATTCCGGCCCGCATGGGCGCGACCAGGTTTCCTGGTAAGCCACTTGTAGACTTGCTTGGTAAGCCAATGGTGCAATGGGTTGTGGAGGCTGCCCACGCCAGCAAAGTAGCGGAACGAGTTATCGTCGCAACACCCGATCAGGAGATTATTGATCGCGTGACAGCCTTCGGCGGGGAAGGCGTGTTGACTAGCCATGCTCATCAAACGGGTACGGATCGGATCGCAGAGGTCGCTGAACTGATCCAGTCAGAAATCTATGTGAATGTTCAAGGCGATGAACCGCTGATTCGCGCTAGTAGCATTGCCGCTTGTGCTGGCCCACTGTTAAAGGACTCAAGCATTGAAATGGGTAGCGTGTACTCTCACTGTCCCGAAAATGAGTATGAAAACCCTGCTGTGGTTAAGGTCGTGACGGACGTGAAGGGGTTTGCCTTGTACTTTAGTCGCTACCCGATACCATTTGAGCGGAATTCGAGGGTTGCGCCGGTGAAAAAGCACGTTGGGCTCTACGCATACCGCCGAGAAGCCCTGCAACAGTTCGCTCAGTGGCCAATGGGCATTACTGAAACTGCTGAAAGTCTTGAGCAGCTGCGATTCATGGAGAACGGCGTCCGAATATTCATGACGGAGGCCGAAGGCACAGCCTTGGCTGTGGACACCCCAGAGCAGGCGGATGAGGTTCGCCAACTGCTGAGAAGTCGGGTACCTTGAGGTACGTGGCTACCGAATCCCAAGTACTCGATGCTCTTCGTGCTGTACAAGACCCAGATTTACACCAAGACATTGTCAAACTGGGCTTCATAAAGGACATCCATATTGAGGGTGGATCCGTCAAATTTAAGGTTGAACTGACAACGCCTGCATGTCCTGTAAAGGACCTTCTGAAGGAACAGTGCGAGGAGGTTGTGCTCGCTCTCGACGGGGTTGAAACCGTTGAGGTCGAGATGACGGCGAAGGTTCGATCGAGAGAGTCTGATCAGGAAGACCTACTACCGGGTGTTAAGCAGATCATTGCGATAGCCAGTGGGAAGGGGGGGGTTGGAAAGAGCACGGTCGCCACTAACTTGGCGGTTGCCTTGGCGCAAGCGGGAGCGCGGGTTGGCCTACTTGATGCTGACGTTTATGGGCCATCCATTCCTCTCATCTTGGGATGTCAAAATGAGCAGCCATTCACCCGAGGCAAGAAGATCGTCCCAATTGAGCGGCATGGCATTCAGCTCATGTCCATTGGGTTTCTCCTTGAAGAAGGGCAAGCTGTTTTGTGGCGCGGACCGATGGTGGCTGGCACAGTCAAGCAATTGCTTCAAGATGTGGACTGGGGCGAATTGGATTACCTCCTCGTGGACCTTCCTCCAGGAACGGGGGATGCTCCCATGAGCCTAGCTCAATTGGTACCGCTCACGGGAGTCGTCATTGTAACGACACCGCAAACAGTAGCGGCTCATATCGCAGGTAAAGCGGCACAGTTGTTTGTAAGAATGAACTCGCCGTTGATCGGTGTGATCGAGAATATGGCGGTCTTCGTTTCGCCTGATTCTGGAAAGGAGTACCGGCTCTTTAGTGGCATGTCGGGCGAAGAGCTAGCAAGCCAGTTGAAGGTGCCCTTCCTAGGGAGCATTCCGCTCGATCCTCTGGTGGGCGAAACTGGTGAACCAAGCGTAATTGCGCACCCTGATACGGCCCAATCTCGGGCCTTCTTGCAGATTAGCAAGGATCTCGCCGCCCAGGGCAGCATTCTCGCGATGGCACGACAGCAGCCAGAATCTCAAACTCCCAAGTTTACGCCAGCGTAAGCGCTGCTAGATTTACTGGTTTACATCACTCCGTTGAGCTTGAAAATCGGAGAGTCCCTTCTTGGTTGTACTTTCACTCCTCCCGTTGCTCTAAACTCATAGCATCTGGGTTGATTGCAGCGCAGATGAGGATTGAATGTATGAATAAGTTGGCATCAGTGGCAGTTCTTGCCACACTTGGCGGGTTAGCAAATGCTCAGACCCTGCTTTTTTACTCGAACTTTAACGATACTTCCAGCGCGGCAGCGCACTTGACGGCAAGTACCAATCTTGTCGGTGGGGCGTATACGGTATCCGGTGCGACACCCGCAGGAACGTTGACCTCGCCGACCGATGGAACCTACGGATCGTTTGCCGGAACGACACTCAACGCCCGAGGCGGTGCCGTGGCTGGAGGGTCCTTTGTCGTCGTGGGCAGCTCTGCAAATGGCGCAACGCTTACACTCCAGTTTAACTCCACGGGATGGCAGAATCTCGTCCTTATGGGAGCCATGCGAAACACAGGGACTGGATTCAATGATATTGACATTGACCTAAGCACTGACGGCGGTAGCTCCTGGAGTTCTGTGATCAACAATGTGGCCCCGCTCGGCACCAGCTATGCACTGAACGTCAATACTGGGCTTGGCGCTGGAGCTACGAATCAGAGCGACGTTCGAGTACGTTGGACCTTCAACGGCGCAACAAATGCAAGTGGAAACATGAGGCTGGATAACGTGACCATTGAAGGTGACGAACTGGTTCCCGAGCCTGCTTCAATGACCGTGCTTGGCCTTGGTCTTGTGGCTGCCCTGCGACGAAAGCAAAAGAAGTAAGGGCATCTCGCGCCGCTTTGGGGCCGTCTGAATGTTTATGAAAGGTGGCCCCGTAATTTTGGCTCAATGTTGGCGGTATCCTGATTGGGCGATGCGTATCCGAAGTCTTTTCGTTAGCCTCTTTCTCTTGCTGATTGCAATCAGCTTCGGGCACACCTATCGGTCGGATGGGGGCACGGTACTCATCA
Source organism: Fimbriimonadaceae bacterium (assembly GCA_020849075.1). GTDB lineage: Bacteria > Armatimonadota > Fimbriimonadia > Fimbriimonadales > Fimbriimonadaceae > JAFLBD01. The sequence goes on from JADLGZ010000021.1 coordinate 6,644, forward strand.
ATGAACAACCGGTCTTCACGCTCAAGTCAAGCTTGGATGGCTACACTCCAAGCGAACGAGCTTTCATGATCGTGAATACGCTCACCGACGGAACGATTAAGTTGCCGCTGACGATCCGCTCCGCCCGTACCGGGACATGGCTTTATGCTGGTTCCACGCGAGTCGTGCGTATTACTCCTGCTGAGGCTAAGGCTCATGGTGCAGTTACAACGGAACTCCTTAGCAAGTGGAAGCAAAGCATTGAGGCTGCCTACGCTCTACCGCCGATCAAAGCCAGCGAAACAACGACCTCTCTCGGAGTGGGTGCGACGACATTGGTTTCGTTGGTTGGAACCGAGGCGCAGGAAGTCACGCAGAATGTTGGAAACACAGAAATCGCTCAAATTGAGCGAGTCATGGGGGGGCTAAGAGTTGTTGGGAAGGCAGTCGGCGAGACCACTGTTGTGATCCACACCCCTAGTTCCCACATTCAGCTATTAGTAAAGGTTCTTCCTTCTGCCGTAGAAAAAGTCCCTGATCTGATGGTCGAGGTCCACGGCGACCCGGCGAAGGCAGCCGAGGTTCAAGCGGTTGTTGCCGATGCAATAATGTCGGGCTTAAAGACGGCCAAGGATGCGAGGATTGAGATCATTTCAGCCTTAGGGCGCAGAATCCCGGCCGGCAGTACCGTGACCATTCCGGTCAAGGTTCGCGTCCTTGCTCCCAATACGATTCCTTACACCGGTACCGTACCAGTTAAGGTTAAGAACTTGGGCGTTCCAAAGGAAAAGAAGGTAGACCGATCCGGCTAAACCTCGCATTACCGCTAGCCCAAGCTCTCCATATCTGACGGCATAAGCCCCCCATGAGAGCTCGGGTTTTGGGGATGTCATTCTGTATTTGCTTGGCAGTGCTTGCCGCGGCCGCCGGAGAAAAAACGGCGGTTCCCGGCACACTGCTCTCACTAGGCTTTAAGGTAACGATTGAAAGTAAAGGCGATACCCTCAAAGAACTGGATGAGGATAGTCGCACTCTTCTCAAAGGGGCTGATGAGTTCAGCTTCAAGACGGACGACGGAATCTACGGCTCTGTGATGGCCTACCGGCCCAAAGATGAGTTTACTGACGTCATCGCCGATTGGTGCGACGCCATGGCGGGTGGATTAGTAGACGCCGTGAAGTCGGAAGGGAAGTTGACCAAGCGCGAGACGGTAAAGTTTGGCTCGCGTACGGGGCACATCTTTGCGATGGAGTCGGACGGGTGCATAACTGAGTTTGCCCTGATTGGTGGAAAGGACGAGATTCTGCTCATTGCGGTAAGCGCTGAACAGAAGAAGAGCCGCGAACTCGCCAACGTTATTTCCGGTATTAGCTATGGCGGGGAAGCCCCAAGTGACCGTAAATCGGTAGCAACGGATGAGTGCAACTAGCCGCCAGCCGCTCGCACGAGGGTGATGACGGCTGCTGCTGCAAACGCTAATCGCCCCAGCATGATCAGCAGGTAAATCGGACTCCCGCGCTGATAGTTGTAGTGGCTGACCGCTAACATCCCACCCATCATATAGATCAAGGAAGAGCCGAACAAGATGGCCATGGCAGATGACGATTGCTCCCGGCTAAGAAGGGCGCCGACCCAAGCCATACAAAGCCCCGTTAGGACCATGATCGTTCCCATGAGCCCGACTGTCTTGCTCGTGCGCTTCATCATCTTCCATCATATCGCTAATGGCGCATGAGTTTCCTGAATCCCAACGTGTGTGTCCGTCCTTGGATACCCATCAGTTGGAGATGTATAAGACTTTTCGAGATGCGCTCTATTCTTGGAACGAACGAAAGAATCTGACGCGGGTGCCGATTGATCAATGCGATATCCGCCACTTTGCTGAAAGTCTCCTGGTGGCCGACTTCGCTTCCGGATCAATGCTAGATTTAGGGACGGGACCAGGGTTTCCGGCTTGGCCGCTCGCCTGTGCTTTGCCGGAACTGGAGGTGGTTGCGATTGACAGCAATGGCAAGATGCTGGACTTTCTTAGAAGTATGCCGTTACCCAACTTAACGGTAGTTCAAGGAAGGATTGAAGAGCAGAAGTGGGAAGAGAAATTTGGCCTTGTTAC
>JADLGZ010000022.1 GCA_020849075.1 Fimbriimonadaceae bacterium
CGGAAGGTTCAGTCCGTTGGCCAGAAAGTCGTCAATCTGCGCCCCGATTCGACCGTCCGAACAATAGATCGCCGCTGCATGAATACGATCAACTTCGTAAGCGATCTTTGATTTGAATGGCATTTGGAGAGGGTACCTCGTTGGGGTGAGAAGTTCAGAGGTCGGACTTGTGGGGCCGCTATTGGTCTATCGGTTGCAGATCAGGGGGGCGGTGTGCTATCATTCTCCTTTGCCGCTCCTAGGGCGGGGAGATTTTTATGTTTGCGATTGTCAAGACCGGTGGAAAGCAGATTAAGGCCGCTAAGGACGATGTTATCATCGTTGAGAAGCTCGACGGCGAGCCCGGCACGAAGGTAACCCTCGACGAGGTCGTGATGCTCGTAAATGACGGAAAAGTGACCGTAGGCTCCCCTCTTGTGAAGGGCGCTTCGGTAAAGGCCGAGATCGTCCGCCAAGGAAAGGCAAAGAAGATCAACGCGTTCAACTACAAAGCGAAGAAGAACATTCGCAAGCGCTGGGGACACCGCCAGCCACAAACCTACATCCGCGTCCTTGACGTGGCCGGAGGCAAGTAACATTTAATGGCACATAAGAAAGGTCAAGGTTCATCCAAGAATGGTCGCGATTCAAATTCACAACGCCTCGGCGTAAAGCGATACGCAGGGCAGGTTGTTAAAGCAGGCACTATCCTGATCCGTCAGCGCGGCACCAAGTTCCATAAGGGTGTTGGCGTCGGAATGGGTAATGACCACACCCTTTTCGCCCTCATTGATGGGCAAGTAAAGGTTGAAGGTCCCGCGAATCGCCGCCGAATGAGCGTTTACGCCAACCAAGCATAAGCAGTTTGCTCTACCTCTCTTTCAGCCCGAGCCATGGCTCGGGCTTTCTTTTGCGGTAGGGAATTAGTCCGGTGTATGAAATGTATGCTGTGTCATACTTTAGCGAGGAGGCTCTTGTGAATATTTCAGAACTATTCTATGGATCAGTGACTGTCGGCGAGCGCGGGCAAGTCGTCATCCCGGCCGAAGCCCGGACCGAAATGGGGATCAAGCCGGGGGACAAACTGCTCGTAATGCGCGATCCCTTCCACAAATGCCTGTCCATTGGGCGTATTGATCGGATGCGTGAATTACTTGACGAATTTGAACTTGCCTATCAGCGGTTCGCCGAAGAGCATCAAGGAGCAGAGCCTGAATGAAACCAACCCACACGGCTTTCATATTGCTCTTGTCCCTGATCAGCATGGGGCAAGCTATCACCGAGGACCAAGCTCTGACCATCGGGCTTGCCAATTCGCAAAGTATCAAGACTTCGGAGAGCCAACTCCGCCAGGCCAAGAGCCGTACCCAGCAAGCCCTTGGCATGTTGGGGTTTCGATTGGATGGTCAAGCAACCTATGAGAGATATGAACCCGACCGAATGATGGGGGGCGGAGGCGGATTGCCCGATTCCAAGACGGCGAGCCTCGCCTTGAATTATCCAATTGACCTCATGGGCTTGCGTGGCAAGGCAATACGAGGCGCCAAGGCGAACGAACGCGCCGCCGAAAGTGGCGTAACTGTTGAAACAAACAACACAAAGGAGGCCATCAGGCGTGCGTTCTTTGACCTGATGCGAGCTACGTGGCAGGTTCAGGTTCAGAAGAGCGCGCTTGAAGCAGCTCAGGCTAGGCTACAGAATGCCCAAGCCATGTTCACGCAAGGCTCAATTGCTCGTTTCGACGTTTTACGCTACGAAACCGCAGTTAGCCAGGCTCAAGCGGGCCTCGAGGGTGCAACGAACCAAGTTACGCTTGCCAAACAAGTTCTGAACCAAGCGATGAGTCGCGATGTGTCAACCCCAGTTGAACTGGATTCGCCCTATCTTGATATTCAGGCCGATAACCTACCCCGATACGATCTGAAGGAGGGGGACTTGTTGCTACAAGCCTTAGAGGCACGACCGGAGCTGAGGCAACTGGAAGAAACCCTCCAAGCTCGTACTTTTTTCACCCTGACCGAACGCGGCGGGACATTGCCTTCATTGAACTTACAGGCGATGTATTTGCACACCTTTAGTCCCAGCGCGTTTACGCGCGAAAATGCCCTAACGTTTGGCGTCATCCTGAGCTTCCCCCTATGGGATTCGGGGATTACTCGCGCCCGAGTCGCGGTCGCCAAGGAGGACGAACTACAAACGAAACTGGCGGCTGAGCAAACTCGGATCGCCATATCGCTGGAGGTGAAATCGGCGCTTGTCCAAGTTCGCAACGCACTCGCCCAGCTTGAGTTTGCGAAGAAGACAGTGGGGCTTCAAACGGAAGCATTACGCCTTGCCGAACTTCGCTACTCAGCGGGTGAAGGCATCCTACTGGACGTAACCACGGCTGACAGTGATCTTCGAGCGGCCCTCGGTGCCTTGGCAAGCTCACGATCTAACTATCTCATCGCTATCGCCTCTCTAAAGAAGGCCATTGGCTCCGACAACTTGCCCCTTGCAATTCAATGAATCGCTTAGTCTTCATCCCCATCATTTCCGCCGTGCTTCTGTCTGGCTGCGTTAACCGCGACGCACAGGCCCAAGCCAAGAAAACCCAAACTGTGCTTGCCGACCAGGTCGTTCCCGTCCGGGTCGAGACGACCATCGCAAAACCCTTTGCTACCCTGCTTGAAATCACCGGATCTCTCACTAGCAACGACGATTCTGAAGTCGGGGCACGGGTTGGCGGTCGTCTGGTTGCCGTTCTTGTAAAGGATGGTGATTCGGTCGTTGCCGGTCAGGTGCTCGCACGACAGGACACTCGGGAAGCGTTAACACGGGTTCGGCAGGCCCAAGCCCAATTAAGCTCGGCCCTCGCGGGGCTCCGCGAAGCACAAACCGCAGCCATGGTCGCTCCTCAGCGGTCCACGGCAACGGTGCGTGCCGCACGTGCCCAACTAGCAACGGCCGAAGCCAACCTGCTGAAGGCCCGCAATGGAGCGCGGTCCGAAGAAAAGCGCCAAGCCGAAGCCCAGCTGAGGGCCGCTAAGACAAATCTGGAAATTGCTCGAAAGGACATGGACCGCGGGCAGAAGCTTCTGGATGAAGGTGCCATAAGTGAGCGCGCCTTCGACCAATATCGCCAAACGTACGCCAATGCACTGGCTCAATATGAGAGCGCCCTTGAAGCGAATAGTTTAGTCCAAGCCGGCTCCCGGTCCGAAGACATCAAAGCCCTAGAAAGCCAAGTCTCAGCTGCACGCGAACAACTGCAGAGCGCGTTGGCAAGTCAACGCCTTGACCCTCAGTATCGAGACCGGGTGTCGGGAGCCCTGGCCCAAGTGGATTCAGCCCGTGACGCCGTTGCATTAGCCATGCAACAGGTCACGGATGCTACGATTCGTGCCCCGTTCTCTGGTAAGGTCGCCGGCAAACCGCTACAGATTGGCACCTTCGCAGGACCAGGCACTACGGTAGTTCACTTGGTAGGTAGCCAAGGCATCTACTTCGAAGGTGAAGTCCCCGAGATGAGGATTTCAAAAGTAACGGCTGGCCTCCAGATGTCGATTCAACTAGATGCCCTACAGGGGCGCTTGTTCAGTGGTACGGTGGCCGCTGTCTCTCCGCAAGCGGAGTCACTTGGACGACTCTACAAGGTCCGCATTACGATGAACGGTAATCCGCCTGATATCAAGTCGGGCATGTTCGCAAGGGCAAAAATTGAGACCGACACGATTCCAGATGCGATCACCGTCCCGTCATCGGCAGTTTTGGGTGACGAGGGTGCCAAGTACGTTTATGTTGTCCAAGATGGTAAGGCGATGAAGCGCTCGGTAACGGTTGGGTTAACCCAAGCTGGACGTGCACTGGTTCTACAAGGATTGTCGGAGGGCGACAAGGTGGTTGTACAGGGCCAAACGCTCTTGGCAAGCGGCACCACGGTTCGAATTGAGGACTCTGGAAAGTAATTCATGGGGCTAACCAAACTCGCGATTACTCGCCCGATCTTTATCTTCATGCTGATGTGCTTGGCGGCCTTTGGCGGTCTCTTTGCCTTGGGCAAGATGCGGGTAGAAGATAATCCGGAAGTCCAGTTCGGGGTCGTTACCATCCAGACGGTCTACCCTGGCGCCGGGCCGGAGGAAGTGAACTCCCTAATCAGTCGCCGAGTTGAAGAATCCATCTCGGGCATCAACGGACTGCTGGAACTCACATCAACGTCCCAAGAGGCCGTCTCTGTAGTGGTTGCTCAGTTCGAAATTGGGACAAACATGGATACGGCCCTGAATGACGTCCGTTCGAAAGTGGACGCCATTGTGGCTGACTTGCCCAAGGAAGCCCTCACCCCGTCTGTCACAAAGCTTGATAGCGCCAGTGAGCCCATCATTACCATGTCGCTCAGCAGCGATAAGCTCAGTCCTCGTGAACTAAGGACCCTGACGGACGATAAGATCTCGGATCGCTTTGCCCGCTTGCCCGGAGTTGGCGCGGTCGAGGTCAGCGGCGGCGATGAGCGTGAGATTCAGGTTCGAGTCAAGAAAGACCGCCTTCTAAGCTTTGGCATTGGTATTGCCGATGTGCAGAAGGCAATCTCACAGGCTACGTTGAACTTGCCTGCCGGTCGAGTGGTTTCTCCGACCGAGGAGTTTTCGGTTCGCATTCTCGGAGAATTCAAGAATGCCGCCGACATCGGAAGCACGGTCATTCGCATCTCTGACCCTCAGAAACTAGGCGCAGGAGCCACCTTTAAGCTCAGTGACGTTGCCGATGTCGTTGATACCCAAGCGGAGAAGCGCCGTCAAGAAATGGTGGATGGGGCGCCAGCCGTAGTGGTGTCGATCCAAAAAGCTCGAGAGGGGAATGCTATTGAGATCGGCAAAGGGGTCTCCGACATGATCCCGTTGCTCGAGAAAGACTATGGGGTCAAGATTGTCAAAGTCACCGATACGTCTGTTCAAGTTGCCGAGTCGGTTGATGACCTAAAACTAACGTTGATCATCGGCATCATCCTCGTGACCGCGATCATCTATCTGTTCCTTCACAATTTGCGCGGTACGCTCATTGTGGCCATTGCCATCCCAATTTGTTTGCTTGCAACGTTCATCGTACTTGCCATCACGGGCAACACATTGAACAACATGACCTTGCTGGCGATGTCGCTCGCCATTGGCGTGCTCGTTGATGACTCCATTGTTGTGCTCGAGAACATCTATCGCCACCTGCAAATGGGTGAAGATCCAACATCCGCGGCGATCAATGGGCGAAGTGAGATTGGGTTGGCGGCCATTGCAATCACCCTAGCGGACGTCGTCGTGTTCTTGCCGATGGCCTTCATGGGCGGTATCGTGGGCCAGTTCTTCCGCCCGCTCGGCATTGCCTTTGCCGTCGCCGTAACCATTTCACTATTCGTGAGCTTCACCGTCACCCCCATGCTTGCAAGCCGCTGGTACAAGGAAGGTGAAGACGTAGAAGGTCAAGGTGGTAAGTTTGCCCGCGCCTTTGACCGCGCGTTTGAGCACTTGCAAGAAGGCTATGCACGAGCTCTCGAATGGGCCTTGAACCATCGGTGGTTTGTATTCATAGCGGGCTTTGCCTCGCTACTCGGTGTCGGCTTGTTTATCGGCGGAGGCTCTGCCGCTACTCCGAAGGATGCGTTGAGCCATGGCGGACTCATGGGGATCATGATGATGACGGGCGTCGTCGCCGTGCTCTCCTTCATTTGCACGTTGATCTTTGTGCGCAAGTTCCGACTGAGAATCCTTTGGGGAGGAGCGCTGTTCGCGTTGGTCTTCCCAGTCTTCTCGTATGCTGGCTATCAATATGCACAGTGGAAACGGTCCGCCCTCTTCGGCGTTGAGTTTGTTCCTGCGACGGACCAAGGAATCGTCAACATTGCGATTGAACTTGCGCCAAATGCGACGATGGATCAGACCGAAAGGGTTGTAAAGCGCGTTGAGGCATTCGTTGCCAAGCATCCAGAGACGGAAACCTATGACACAACCATCGGCACGTGGTCTGGCGGATTTGGCGGCGCGGGTGGATCAAGTGGAAGCAACCTCGCCAGTATCAGAGTGAAGCTCAAGGATCGAACGGCGTTCCTAGACAAACTCACCCCCTGGATGGATCACCACGACAAAACCCGGACCCAACGGGATACCTCGGTGGTCGCCGACCTGACGGCTGAAGTGGGTAAGGTGCCAGGCGCCAAAGTGACGATTTCTGCGTCCAGTGGATTTGCGTTTGGCGCACCCATACAAATGTCGTTCTCCAGCGATAACCGAGAACTCTTGGCCCAAGCAACCAGCAAGATTCGGGACCTACTCAATGATGGGGCGATTGAAGGCGTCGTATCGCCAGAAGTGAGCTCAAAGCCCGGCAAGCCGGAGTACCGGGCCATTCCAGATCGGGCCCGTATGGCCGACGCGGGGGTTTCGACTTCCGATATTGCCCTCACCATGCGAATGCTCTACGAAGGTAACGACGACGTCAAGCTTCGCGAGCTCGGAAGGGAGTACCCGATTCGCGTGATGATGGACTTGGAGGACCGAAACAATCCGGATCTCATGAGCCAAGTTCCGGTTACCTTTTCACAAGGCAATCCGATCTTCCTGCCCCAGGTTGCCAAGCTCCAGCCAGGTTCCACAGTAGACAAGGTCGAGCGTCGGAATCGCCAAGAGGAAATCCGTGTTACCGCAAACCTTTTACCGGGGTACGCAGCAGGGACCGTGCAAGACCAGATTACGGCGTGGATGAACGATAAGCACCTCATTCCGGAAGGCGTGACGATGAAGCCGCTCGGGCAAGCAGATGCACAAGCTCGCGAAACCGTGTACTTGTTCACCACATTGTTTATAGGCCTGTTCTTGGTCTACATGGTTTTGGCGTCGCTGTTTGATAATCTGTTGTATCCGTTTATCATTCAGCTTGCTCAGCCACAGGCATTCGTAGGTGCTTTGTTGGCCCTAGTGTTGACCGATAAGTCTCTGAACATTGTTGGCTTTATCGGTCTGATTGCATTGGTGGGCCTCGTTGGAAAGAACGCGATCTTATTGGTTGACTACACCAATACGATGCGCGGACGTGGTGAAAATCGCCACGATGCCCTCGTGACGGCTGGGCGGACCCGATTGCGGCCAATCATGATGACTACGCTGGCAGTCATCCTCGGCATGTTGCCAGTTGCATTAGCAATCGGTCGCGGCTCTGAATTCCGTGAAACCCTTGGCATCATCATCATTGGGGGCATTACTTTATCCACTATGCTCACACTCCTCGTGATCCCGTGCTCGTACACTATCTTCGACGATCTAAGTAACTTGATCACCCGAAAGACGGGGCGCAAGCCGGGGCCGAGCGAATTACTTCACAAGAAGTAAGCCGGGTACGATAGAACCTTCTGGGCTTCCCAGAAGGTTTCAGCCTGAATGTCCACACTCGTGATTGTCGGTGCCCAATGGGGTGATGAAGCAAAGGGCAAAATTGTCGACGTATTGGGCTCACAAGCACGCATCGTGGTCCGATATAGCGGGGGCAACAATGCTGGTCATACCGTCATCGTTGGGCAAGAGCGATTTACCTTTCACCTTATTCCGAGTGGGATACTGCACAAGGATACGGTCTCAATCCTAGGCGGCGGCATGGTCATCTGCCCGAAGGGCCTGATTGAGGAGTTGCAACGCACCCGCTCCATGCGATCGGAACTTGGAGCCATGATGATCTCGGCGGCCGCTCATGTTGTCTTTCCCTATCACCGACTCCTTGATCAACTAGAAGAAGAAGCTCGTGGGCATAACAAGATTGGGACTACTAGCCGGGGAATCGGTCCGGCCTATCAAGACAAAGTAGCCCGCATTGGGATACGAATGGGCGAACTGGTGCGGCCCGAACGCTTTGAGACACGGTTTCGGGAAGTTCTAACCGTGAAGAATCGCTTGCTGCAGATGTTCGGGCACCCTCCGCTCGAATTTGAGGCCCTTTTTTCAGAGTTCTCGGGCTATGCCGACCAGCTTCGCGAGTTTGTAACTGATACGGAACCGGTGCTTCAGGATGCCATTCAACGAGGCGAACGAGTACTTTTCGAAGGAGCACAAGGCACATTTCTTGACCTTGATCAAGGCACTTACCCATTTGTAACATCCAGCTATCCTACGGCTGGTGGAGCCTGTATCGGCTCCGGGATTGGCCCCCGAGCCATTGACTCGGTGTTGGGGGTGTGCAAGGCGTATACGACACGCGTCGGAAGCGGCCCGTTCTGCACCGAGCTTGACAATGAGATCGGCCAGCAAATCCGTGATCAAGGCAACGAGTATGGGACGACAACCGGGCGCGGACGTCGGTGTGGCTGGCTTGACCTCGTGGCCCTGCGTCAGTCCTGTCGTATCAATTCTCTCAGCGGGCTCGTTGTTACCCGCCTTGATGTCCTCCGAAATATCCCTGAACTCCAAGTCTGTACTGGCTACCGACTGAACGGCTCGGTCATTAACCACTTGCCGTCCGATATTGACGACCTAGCCGCCGTTGAACCGGTCTACGAAACTTTGCAGGGGTGGGAAGAGGACCTACAATCATGCCGAAGCCTGGAAGACTTACCGAGGTCAACACGCATTTATCTCGATTTTATTGAGCATTACACGAAGACGCCGACTGCCATCCTTTCAATTGGACCCGAGAGAGAAGAAACGATCGTGCTCCGGCGCGACCTCATCTGGTCACACTAGATCAAACAATACCGCTTCGAAGTAGATCTTTGAGGGCAATCATCCCCAGAGGTTCGCCCCCTGGGCCTAGAACCGGCATTTCTCCGATTTTTTTAGGATTATTCTGAAAACTCTCCAATGCATCGACAGCCAATAAATCCGGAGGAATACTTGTGTATTTTACGGACATTATCTCACTTGCTATTGCTCCCATCGGGTTCGCTGATGCGAGAAAATGTCGGCGAATATCACCGTCCGATATTATTCCGACCATTTTTCCTGTATTTTCGATCACACAGACCGCGCCGGCCCCCGCCCTGGTCATACTGCGAAGGACATCTAGGATTGACTCTTCTTGGCCGATGATGGCATTGTCCTCACCCGAACGCATCACATCCGCAACTGTCAACAATAGGCGTTTGCCTAAAGCACCTGCTGGATGGAATCGGGCGAAATCCTCACGCTGAAATCCCCTCATCTCCATCACCGCAACGGCTAGAGCATCACTTACGGCTAGCATCACCGTTGTGCTGGTGGTCGGGGCTAAATTATTCGGACAAGCCTCCTCCACTACTCGAGTATCAAGTACCAAGTCGGCGCTCCGCCCAGCAGTGCTATCTATCCGACCTGTAATCAGGATGGTCCTTGCACCCAGCTTTTGAAACGATGGGAAAAGGCTCGTTATCTCATCCGTCTCCCCGCTGTGGCTGTAGAGCAAAAGGATATCCTGTTCAGTCACCATGCCAAGATCGCCGTGCATGGCTTCCGTAGCATGAAGAAACAAACTTGGTGTTCCGGTGCTGCTTAATGTGCCCGCTGTTTTCCGAGCAATATGTCCGGATTTTCCCACTCCACAAGTAATGACGCGCCCTTTACACTCAAACATCCAGATCGCGGCAGTCTCGTAATTCGTGCTTAGTGATTCGGATAATGAACGAATAGCCTCAGCTTCCATTCGGAGGACCCTTTCGATAGCTACCCTCATACGCGCGGCCCCCAAGGCAGGATTCTTTTGCCGAATAGTGAAGCCAGCCATTCAGTCGCCACTCGAACCGTAGCATTGTTACTATCTAGGATAGGATTAACCTCCACCACATCAAGGCCAACTAATTTATCGAATAATTGCTCGTTAATCAGTTCCGCAAGCAGATGGGCCTCCCGGTAGCTTAATCCGCCACGAACCGCAGTCCCCGTACCTGGGGCCAGAACTGGATCAAGCACATCTACATCAAAAGATATCCAGAGATGAGTGCAACCGCTTCGAGCGAACCACTTCGTGAACTTCTCAAATGCGACCAACAGACCATGCCGATCAATAACCTCCATGCTGATTGGCATTGATCCAGGCATACCCTTGGCAATGGTGCGCGCTTCGCCTAGGTCCACATCGCGAAGACCGAGCCAAGCAAATTGCCCTTCCGACATTAGTTCGCCCTGCATGGCCTCCTTGATCAGCCGCTTCCACTGGTGGTTCTTCAGCCCCTCCGGGTTCTCCGAGTAGTCCCTCCCAAGCATGGCAGCAATGGGCATCCCATGCAGATTGCCAGTATGGGAAGAGTGCGGATCATTAATATCAGCATGGGCATCAATCCATAGTACAGCTAATTTTCCGCCTTGCTTCTGAACATGGCGATGCGCGACGGGCACAGAGCCAAGAGCAACGGAGTGATCGCCCCCCAAGACAATAGGGGTATGCCCACGGCCCAGAACTGCCTCCACGTGGTCCTGTGTAGCGATATAACAAGCTAGCGCCTCATTGAAGTAGCGCAGACCAGTTCGATCTTCCGAACGAGGCTTCGAACGCACCTCATGCCACTGACCGACATTTCGGCGATACATGAGCCGAACATCGCGCCGATCATGCCGCTCAAAAGCGTAACGGATCGCCTCGGGCCCGAGAGCGCTGCCCGGCTGTTTGCCGCAACGGTCGAACAGGACCCCTACGATCTCGGCCTTCATCGGCCTCATAATACCGGGATGGGCAGCTGCGTTGGGGTACTTGCGATCCAAGGTGATTACGCCTGTCACCTTGCGGCGCTGAGCAGAATCGGGGCCGACGGCCTTGAAGTTAGATCCAAAGAAGAATTGGACCAGTGCACTCATCTGATTATTCCCGGAGGTGAGAGCACTACCGTCGGCAAGCTCTTACAACGATTTGGGCTGGGCTCCGAGATTCAAGCGCGAGCACATGCAGGTATGCCCATCTGGGGGACGTGCATGGGCATGATCATGCTGGCTAGAGCGATTGAAAAAGCTGATCAGTATTCACTTGGCCTTCTTGACATCACAGTCCGACGCAATGCCTTTGGGCGGCAGATCCACAGCTTTGAGAGCATCGTCAACGTGGAAGGCGTAGGAGATGTCACGGCGGTATTTATCCGAGCTCCCATTGTCACCGCGCTGGGATCGGCTCGTTCTATAGCAACTTTCGATGGTCAGGTGGTCGCGGTACGACAGGATCGCATAATTGGAACCAGTTTCCACCCAGAACTAACGATCGACAACCGTTTGCACGAGTGGTTCATAAATGAGGTGGGCTCCGCTCAGAGGGGGTGAGACGGAGCCTTGGGGAGAGAAGATGTGGAGTCTTCCACTGATTCAACGCCTATGACTGGTAAATGATTACGCTTGATTCATGAGTCCTAGGCCCAGTGACTCAACGACCTACCGCGTAGCGCAACCAGACATCGGGACTCGTACTCCCCGCTTCCACGTTCTCTAGCTCAAAGCGAGATTCAAGGACGAGGTTTCCACCCAAGCGGCCCGGCTCCCAACGAGGACCTTCACCCGTACAATTGGGCGCGATGAAGAGATCGAGCCGGTCCACTAGGCCCTGACGGATAAACTCGGCATGAGTCTTCGAACCACCCTCGACCAGCACCCCTGGAACTCCCGCCTTCGTCAACTCCGCCAATACTGCCGAAAGGTCGAGTTTTCCGTCAATCAATGCGATTGGAATATCGCCCTCCTGGGCGCTCTCATCGGCCACGACCCGCCAAGTTGGGGCGACCCCATCCGAAAAGATCTTTAAGTCACCTGGAAGCCGGCGTTGGGGGTCAAGCACAATCCTAATCGGGGGTTCCGGTAGAACGACATCTCGAACCGTTAACTCGGGATTGTCCTGAAGGGCGGTGTCGGTGCCCACTAGGACGGCCCCATGTTGAGCCCGAAACTTCCTACCAGCCATCCGGCTTGCCTCATTAGTGATGATCCCAGGGCCAATCCGCCCATCGACGGTCATCGCGACCTTGAGCGTAACGAATGGTCTTCCTGCCCGGAACTGATGTAGCCAAACAGCGTTCATGGCTTCGGCTTGTTCAGCGAGAAGTCCCACATGGACCTCAATCCCGGCGGCTCGCAGGTGTGCAATGCCTCCAGCGCCTTTTCCTGGGTCTTTGACGGCGACAAACACTCGCGCGACCTCTGCAGTAATCAAGGCGTCAGCGCACGGCTGGGTACGCCCGTGGTGGGCGCAAGGTTCAAGAGTTACGTAGACATCGCTCCCTTGAGCAGCCTGACCTGCTTTGGCGAGGGCGTCGATTTCAGCATGTGCCCCGCCGGCGAATTCGTGCGAACCGAGAGCGATTAATTTATCATCCCGTACGATCGCACAGCCAACCATTGGATTAGGAGCAGTGTAGCCCGTGTATCCCATGAGGATTGCCTGACGCATCCAGTGTTCATGCATCGGGCTTCTCATGATCCTTGAGCGACCCTTCGATCAGGTCACGCACATTCTGCTTCGCTTCAAGGACAAACTCGCGCCGGTTACGCCTCATGATGAGCACAGCACCGAATGCGGCCGACAGGAATGCCATGCTCGTCAGCAAGAAGTAAGTCAGGGCCCTTGCTCCCCAACTTGCTAGTTCAGCTCGAGGGGCATCGGGTTGTGGACGACCACCCAACGCTAGGGGCCAACATAGTAGTAAGAGAACACC
>JADLGZ010000023.1 GCA_020849075.1 Fimbriimonadaceae bacterium
CCATCATCGAACGATCCGTCAATCTGCACCACCTGGGCCCCGTAGGCGATGGAGCCCGCGAGTTTTCCCATCGCGACCTTCCCCTGAGGGATGAGGACAATACACTTGAGTCCAGCGCGGGCGGCGTAGGCCGCCGCGCTCGCCGCGGTGTTGCCGGTACTCGCACAGATGACCGCCTTGGCTCCGTCGTGGACCGCCTGTGTGATTGCGGCGGTCATGCCTCTGTCCTTGAAACTTCCGGTGGGATTCATCCCCTCAAACTTGACCCACAAGCGCCCACCAGGGCAGGCCCATTCGGCTAATCGTGGGCACTCGATAAGTGGCGTATTGCCCTCAAGCAAAGTGATAGCCTCACCCTCGATTCTCAATCGAGAGCGATAGGTGGTCACCACGCCGGACCAAGTCTCCATCACCATTACCTTCTAGGATATTCGGCATCTCGTTCGAACCGCGCTAGGCGGGGCAAGATTTATCGCCTTTAGGCCACAATATGAATTGGCGCGGAGTGGTGTCCGAGTGGTCGAAGGAGCGCGATTGGAAATCGCGTATGCGGCAACGTATCGAGGGTTCGAATCCCTCCCGCTCCGCCAGATAGGTGCAAGCTGATGGACTCATGCGATTTCACGCTGAACCCCGAACTTACCGAGGATCAACGAGCCAAGTTCCAAAGCCCCGAGGTAATCCAGAGTCTCCTCCATGAGGCGAAGACCATTGCGGTCGTTGGACTCTCAACCGATCCTACGAAGGCGAGCCATCGTGTGGCGACCTACCTTCGGGACGCGGGCTATCGGATCATCCCGGTCCATCCGACCGCCGAGGAACTGCTGGGTGAAAGGGTCTACCGATCGGTGGCCGACATCCCCTTTCCGGTGGACATCGTGGACATCTTCCGCCCTGCCAACGAAGTGCCGGCAATTGTCGCCCAGGCGATCCAGAACAAAGCGAAATCAGTCTGGATGCAACTTCGAATCATCAGTCTAGTAGCGGCAGAACATGCTCACGCGTCTGGGCTAAAGGTGGTGGTTGATAAGTGCACCAAGCTAGAACACGATCGCTATGGCGACATCCTCCTGACGTCGGAGTGAGTATCGGACCATTTCCGCCCACCTTCGGTAGCGAAGGACCGGGTGCCTTGGGTCGTAGGGAAAGCCCACGGTTGCCCAAAGAAGTTTGCTGATCGTTCGATAAGTTTTTCTCTTCGGGACCGTCACCCCGATCAACCGCCGTTCCGGAATTAATCCAGCCGTGCGACCGCCTACCCCCGTAAACCTGCCGGATTTTCACCTCGCAACTAACTCGGCCTACGAGATTTGGGACCAAGTTCGAAACTTTGCCAAAAAAATCACCCTCGGTTGCACCATTCTTGTGTAAGATTGGAGTAGGCGTCTACTTCCTTGCGGACGCCTTGTGGAGAGAATTAGAATGGAGAAAAGATTGGATAGAAATCATCCGCCGCTTGCTGGCGGACTTGGTCAATGTTGGACCAGAGGCAAGTCACAGTTCCGAAACGGGCTACTTGTTTCGTCAGTTTTAGCGACACTCTGCGTCCCCATGTCGGCGATGGCCGTCGGTGGAGGATTTGGGGAAAGTGGCGGAGCGGGGACATTCAATGTTGGAGATTGGATCGTAGACCGATTTGCACCGAGCGGCTGGACCCCTGGTGCCACTGACCCCATTGGCGGTACCGCGCTCAAGATTACGCTCAGCAATGCTGACCGGTCGAACTTGCGAGGACCTGGGCTAACGGGAACCTTCTATAACTATCAAGGCCGGGTACGTCAGAGCCCTGGGGTTACCGAAGTCGGCGGCGAGGTTTTCATTCCGGCCAGTTGGGGTACGCCTGGCAACCTGCGCTCAACCAGTATTTGGTCTCGTGACAATAATCCGGTTGAAAACAACTCAACGTATCAGATCCTTTCGTTCATCAACAATGACCCGGCTGATCCGTTTAACCCATTAGCACTGTCATTCGCCCCGAGATTCCGAGCCTGGTCCTCAGTAAATGGATGGACTAACTTGGCCGCACCCGTCCTTTATGACCAGTACAACTCGTTCCGGATGGTTGATACCGGGTCTTCCCACCAGTATTGGATCAATGGCGTACTCGTTCAGACCAATTCGGGAGTCGAATACTCAGAGGCAGGCTGGAACGGCCTAAAACAAGTCATTCTTAACACCTACAACTTTGGTGATACGAGCAACATTGCGACCTTGCTTGACTCCGGCTATGACTCGTATTGGCGAAACGTCTACGCGTATTCCGCGAGCGACCAGGGGACTCCGGTTGACCTCAACGGCAACTACCATGCAGCCGGTAGCTACTATGACGACATCCTCGACATCTATTACGATGGTTCAAACTCAGCTACGACCAACCCAGCCGGCGACCGCCGTGGGCAGGGTCAAGTCTTCGAAGAATCGTCTGCCGTCGCTGCCTTGGAAGGAACATTCACCCCATTCTCGGACGCCAACAAGGCTCCAACCGCGATGTCCGGTCTTGACATGCGGGGCAAGAGCTACTCGGCGGACCTTGATCTCGGCGATGTGAATAGTTGGACAGACCCCGACCCTGGATTTGGTGGGGAGTGGTTCCAACTCGGACTTGGCCGACAAGCCTATGGCGAAAACGAGACGGAAGAATCCTACGTTTTCATATATCGCAATGACGACAAGTTCTCGATGTATTACAACTCCGATTGGAGCAGCTACGGAACGACATACGATGCTGACCCCGCGGCGACGAAGTTCCACGTCAAGGTGGACATCAATGCTGCTGGAACCGAAGCAACTTTGAGCGTGACCCCGCTTGATGGCCCCGATGCTCACAATACGGTGACCATGCTGCCGGTTCCCCTCGATACGGTCAACGATAATGTCACGACGGCCTCGTTCTTCGCAGGCTTCACGACAAACGGATACGGTCAAGAAACGGGCCGGGCCGTGGTCAGCAACTTCAAGACCAATGCGACGGCGAACACCCAATACGTTTACGCTAATGATCCTTACAACAAGTCAACTGAGAAGGTGAACTATGCGGTTGGGCAAGCCAACTTGCAGACTCCGGTCGGCGGATTCATGGCCTTCCTCCAGAGTTTCGGTGCGCTTGGATTTGATTCTGGATCGTACACTGGCTATCCGTATCCTGACGGCCACTTCTTCAACGCGGGCGCCATCACGGCTTCCGGTGAATTGTCGGGTGGAGTCAGCGTGAATGCTCCGTTGGTGACGAGTGACTATGCTCTCGCAAATATCCTTATGACCGGGGCTCATGGCGCGACTGGTTACGTCAACATCAAACCCAACAATGGTGGAGGACTGGACTCGCAATTTAGCGATGGTATCGGCAACCCGATCCTCGCTGATCGCCGAGGGTCCAACGTCGCCATGTTTGATGACGTCCCGCCGACTATCGGTGCCGTTTCGGCCACGCAATCGGGTAACCCGGGCGCACCAAATCCGCTTGTAACCGGCATGTTGGATATCAGCTTCGCTTGTTCGGACGCGTTCGTTGGCCTCTTGTTCCAACCCTCCATCACCCTTGACTTCGCGCCTATCGGCGCGGGTCCCGAGGATGTTACGTTGCACACCTACGCCATGAGTGGCAACGTGTTTGGCGGGAGCTACAGCGTGCCCAACAATGCACCGCAAGGCGCTGGGCAAATTGTCATCACCGCGATTGACCGAGCCGGTAACTCCTCATCGCAGGCCGTACCTTTCAGCGTAAACACGGCAACCCTGACGCTTGACCTTCAACTTCAGGGCTTCGCCGCTAGCGGCAATGTGACGCGTGGAATCGAAATCATGTTCGGTGGTAGCGGTGGTGTTAATGCACCTATCTCACTTGATCGTGATGTCGTATTTGACAATACGGGAGCGGCAACGGTTGTCTTTGATGCGAATGACGGCATCCCTAGTACGCCCAATGTCTTGACCTACAAGATCAGTGCTAAGGATCCAGCCCACACGCTCCGCAACACGGTAGCGGTCGGCGGTAGTGGTAACCAGTACACGGCCTCGGCAACACTGCAAGGCGGAAATCTCAATCGAGATAATAAGGTGGACATTGGCGACTACGTGGTGTACGCGATGAAGTACGGATTCCCCGTTCTTCCTGATACTCCATTCCCACAAGCCCCTACGTTCCGACACG
>JADLGZ010000024.1 GCA_020849075.1 Fimbriimonadaceae bacterium
AAAAGGCAATAACTGACCCGGAAATTTTGGTGCAGCGATATTACGCTAATCCTCGACCTGAACTCAAAGATATGATCTTGGTCCAATTTGGACCAACTGTAGAGAGAGTCGCTCGGCGCTTCTCTGGAATCGAGTCCTTCGAGGACCTGGTCCAGGTGGGCTACATTGGCTTGCTAAACGCGATCAAACGGTTTGACATCGCATCAGGTGTTCGGTTCAATACCTATGCGACACACCTCATTGCGGGTGAGATCAAGCACCACCTTCGCGACAGAACTCAGGTGATTCGCCACCCGGCCTGGCTACAGGAACTCCGTCATCGAACGATGAAGGCGGCAACTCGATTGCAGTCAGAGTTGGGTCGTATCCCAACAAATGGCGAGATCGCCCGGGACCTCGGAGTCAGCGAATCTTCCATCGAAGAAGTACATGCTACGGCAGACCTTCTCAAGGTGACGTCGTTTGATAATGTCCTTCCAGGCGATGACGAGAGTAGCGAGGTTGATAACATGCCCGCATACACGACCGAGAACTTGGGGGTTGAAGAGCGGTTGCTTCTCGAGAGTGCGATGGGACAATTGCGAGACCTTGAACGCGAAGTACTGATGGCCTTTCACTTCGAAAGTCTTAGCCAAACCGAAATTGCCAAGCGTCTTGGAATTTCTTGCAACTATGTCAGCCACATCCTGCGCCAGTCGCTTACCAAGTTGCGACGCATTCTTACGAATGAGGATGTGAGCGATCGAGTCCTCAAGAAAGCTCAAGAAAACCTTGAGCCCGAGGTCATTGACCCAGTAACCGGCCTCTACAATGAGGACTATTTCCGGGCTCGGCTTGAGGAAGAGGTGCATCGAGCCAACAGCGACCTCACCCCGATGAGCATCGTCTTGGTTAGATTCGAGAACCTAGAGTCGCTCAAGGGTTATTACGGCGGTGCTTGTGTGACCGATTTCATGGCCGACGCGGCAGAGTTTTGCAAAGGAAATATTCGACGACTGGATGTCACCTGTTGCTATGGCACAGACGGGTTTGGCATCATTCTCCCATCCACCGGGGCGACAGCGGCAGTGGTGATGGCCCGACTTCAGTCAAAAATCGCGCCTTGGCTAACCCAGCGACGGGGGCCTTCGGGAGCGATATCGGCTTCGGTCAGCTACGCCTATCTTGACGGAACCACCAAGACCTCGGATCAACTGCTTGCCGAAGCAGAGGCCATGATGGCGAGTTCCGAGGGTTGGGGTCACGCGGCTTAAAGGCAACCAGTCGGCGGTGGCGGTGGCGGGCCAACCTGCGATTGCAGGTAGACCGTCGGCAGGGTTGTCGTGCCGCCGACATTGATGCCTGACAATGGCGCGCGGCATGTGGACTGCAAAGTGAACCAGTCTCCCAGATAGCTGAACATCTTGTAATAGCTACCGATTGACGATGATTGAACGGAGAGGCGGGCTGGAACACCGCTCAACTGAACCGCGTAGTTGCCCGTACATGAGGTCTTCGCCCGCTTGAGAAGTGTGCCGCTAGCATTATAAAACTCAACCTGAGCGTTCGGAACGGCAGCCAAGTTCTGGTCGCGAACAACCCCCTGGACGATCGTGCCCGACCCATCACCGATATCGCTGGTATCCGCGATGCATCCACCCCCACCTCCCCCACCCCCAGTTCCGCCGCCTCCCCCGCAACCGAGGACAAGGACAGCAATGGGAATGATGAGCGAGGGAATGAAGATACGCGAGTTCATGAGAGTTTGAATGAAGAGGGTAGCAGTTCGGCTACCGAGAATTGGTGAGAGGAGCTGTCGCCAGCGCAGAGCACTATGGTTTCGCCAACGGCGAATTCGGACAAGACTTGCCGGCATGCTCCGCAGGGAGTGCCGCCATCGGCAGTTACCACAGCTACGGCTTCGATGGACGTGCAGCCAGCGGCCACCATGGCGGCAATCGCATTGCGTTCCGCACAGATGGTGAGGCCATAGCTTGCATTCTCCACATTGCACCCTGAATAGATTTTCCCGTCCGAGCCCAAAACTGCCGCTCCTACCGCATACTTACTGTAGGGAGCGTAGGCCCGGGTTCTTGACGCTTGAGCCGCGAGGAGCAGTTCATCGAAGTTCGGCAATCGTTGCTCCTTGCCCACCTTCGTCGGCTTGACCATCTCGGAATGACTTCACGCCTCGATGATGACCCAAAACTTGACGGGTGACTTGGCGCAGGATGCCTTCCCCCTTTCCATGAATGATTCGTACACTCTCCATCCCGGCAAGAATCGAGTCGTCTAAGAATCGGGCCAGCTCGTGCTCGGCTTGCTCTGCCCGGAAGCCGACGATGTTACATTCCACCCGTGCCGTTTGGGCCTTCTCTAGCTGGTGACTCCGGCGTGCTTTGAGCTTTGCTGGTTCAGGTTTATCATGCGGCTCCAGTTCGCTTGACTGTACGAGCATCCTGAGTGAACCCAGTTGAATAGTTACCTTGCCGTCATGCGGAACGTCCAGAACCGTTCCGGTCTGCGACGTCCCACGCAGCTTCACTGCCATCCCTTTCGTGATCTTGTGCACTTCTAGGGGCGGACGATTCTGGGAGATGATCTCCAGCCCCTTCTGGTTTAGGGCGGTGAGCAAGTCCCGGGCCCGCTCAGTCTTGCCACGCTTGATCAGCTCCATGGCTTCGGAGGCGTCAATTCTGATTTGGCGCATTTCCTCTTCCACGGCATCCGCAGCCTTCTGGCGGGCAGCGCGTCGGATACTCTCGGCTTCCTGGAGCTTCAACTCAGCCGCGGCTTCAACTTCTCGAAGACGGTTGGCTAGGCGGTCGCTTTCACTCTGAGCCTTCTGGGCGCGTTTCTGGGCAAGTTCAAGTTGCTCCAACATCCTAGAGACATCCTGTTCCTCAATCCCCTGGTCCGCCCTCGCCGCATCAATTACCTCCTTTGGTAAGCCATATCGTTCCGCAATCAGCAGGGCGTGGCTACTGCCCGGGGTGCCAGTTAAGAGTCGGTAGGTCGGCCGAAGGGACTTCACATCAAACTCCATCGAACTGTTCACAAAGCCGTCCGTGTTGGTGGCGAAAAGCTTTAGTTCTCCGTAGTGGGTGCTGGCGATGACTTTAGCCCTTGCCCGTTGGATCGCTAAGAGCACCGCTTTGGCAAGGGCAGCACCTTCGGCAGGGTCAGTACCAGCTCCAATTTCGTCCAGGATCACCAAGGCTCCTCTTTCGAGGTGGGTGAGTGCATCGGCAATGTTCTTCACGTGGGCACTGAACGTGGAGAGGGACTGTTGCATGCTTTGCTCATCTCCGATATCAGCCCATATCTGGGAAAAGTGCCCGATTCTCGCTTGCCGAGCCGGCACCATCATGCCGCTTTGCGCCATTGCCACGAACAGCCCGATTGTCTTGAGCGCCACGGTCTTCCCACCCGTATTCGGTCCCGTGATCAAGACGCCATCTTGCTGCCCCCCAAGTTCAATATTAAGGGGGACCGCGACCACTGCGTCCAGTAGCGGATGACGCCCAAGTTCAATGACCAGATGTGCTTCATGACTTGGTAGCGGAACGCACCCCTCCATGGCGTAACCGTATCGCGCTTTGGCGAGCACGAGATCCACGTGGCCAGCCGACTCAAGGCTCCCGACCAACCCGGGGCCAATGCTCCCAACTCGGGAAGAAAGGGAGGTCAATACCCTAGTAACCTCAGCCAGCTCAGCCGCTTCTGCTTCGCGGAGGCTATTCGCCATCTCGACGACTTCTGCGGGTTCAACGAAAATAGTCTGCCCACTGGCGCTCGTATCGTGGACGATCCCCTTGATTTTGGACCGATGCTCGGACTTGACCGGAACAACAAACCGTCCGTTGCGCTGGGTGACGATCGGATCGCTCAAGTGATCGCGGTGCGACCCCGTCGTGTAGCTGTGAATCTTGTCCGTCAACCTTTGGGCCGTGTTTCGTTTGTTTCGGCGTAGGCGGCCCAACTCGGTACTTGCCGTATCTAGCACTTCACCCCCTGAATCCACACTGCGAAACAAGACCTCTTCCGTCTTTGGTTCTTCAACCCAGTTCTCAACGCTGGCCCATAGGATGGGGAAGTCGCCTCGCTTCGTTGACAAGATGGCTCGGAAGCTTCGGAGAGCGGCAAGAGCTTCGGCAATTTGATAGAGCGAAGCACCGTCTAGCACGCCTCCCTTCACCGCCACTTCTGATGGATGCCTTAAGTCGCGAATTGCGTTAAGCCCTGGCAACCGCTCGCTGGCGAGTAAGCGAAAGGCCTCCTCTGTGCCATCCGTAAGGGTACGAGCCTCGACAGGGTCAAAAGTAGGCCTCAGTTCAACGGCCAAGACACGCCCCAGTTCCGACTCACAGTAGTTGGCAAGGCGCCCCAATACGCGATCAAACTCCAAAACTTGGAGTGCATGCGAACTGTTTTCTTGAACTTGTGACAAGTTCAAGTAGTGTATCCATTCTTAATGCGGCCTTAACATAAGGAGGGCAAACTACTGATGTTATGGGATTGAACAGGGGGTTTATTCCAGCGGGTCTTGCGGCCTTGACGTTAGTGGGATGCTCGTCGTCAGAACCGGCAAGCATGGGCGACGGTGGGGCCAAGCACGGGGGGAGAATTACGATTGATGGCTCAAGCACGGTTTTCGTGGTGACCAATCAGGTTGCCGAAGGTTACATGGACGCTCACCCTGAGACTACGATCAACCTCAGCTTCTCCGGAACTGGAAACGGCTTCAAAAAGTTTGCCGCTGGCGATACTGATATCTCCAATGCATCACGCCCAATTGAAGACAAGGAAATTGCCGCTCTCGTGGAGGCAAAGATTGAGTTTATCGAAGTCCCGGTTTGTTATGATGGCTTAACCGTCGCGGTAAGTAAGGACAACACTTGGGTGGATCACCTAACGGTAGCGGAGCTAAAGAAGATGTGGGAACCATCTGCTACCGGGAAGGTTATGAAGTGGAGCGATGTCCGCCCGGGATGGCCTGATTCGCAGATGCATCTCTTTGGTCCGGGTACGGGATCCGGAACCTTCGACTTCTTCACGAAGGTGATTGTTGGAGAGGAAGGGGCAAGCCGCACTGACTATACGCCCAGCGAGGACGATAACCAACTCGTTATCGGCGTTGCGGATGATACCGATGCGATAGGCTACTTTGGATTTGCCTATTACCTTGAGAACCAGGACAAACTGCGGGCGGTGCCGATTGATGCTGGCAAGGGAGCCGGCCCTGTCGCGCCCTCCCCGACGACCATCAAAGATCGGACCTACGCACCCCTCAATCGCCCTGAGTTCATCTATGTTAAGAAGTCA
>JADLGZ010000025.1 GCA_020849075.1 Fimbriimonadaceae bacterium
AAGTAGATGCGGCTGATATTGATCAAGTCATATCTGCGTTCGGCAATATGGGCGACAACGTTGAAGACGTTGATGTCTCAGACGAAGTTGATGCGGCTGACATTGATATTGTCATCGCTAACTTCGGTGGCATGGACGACTAGCGCCCGCCGAGACCGCTCAGAGTAACTCCTTCAATAAAATACTTCTGAGCAAAGAAGAATAGTGCGAGCACGGGGAGCATGGTCATGGTGGCGAACGCCATCAGTAGGCCAGGCTCCCCACTTCTGTCTCCGCTGAAAAGTTGAAGGGCATAAGCGATTGGCATATTTTCTGGTGAATTGATGTAGATCAACGGGCCCATGAAGTTGTTCCAAGTGCCCATGAATGTCCAGATGGCAATGACGGCTAGAGCGGGCTTCACCTGGGGAAGCATTACCGTCCAAAAGGATCGAAGGAAGCTGCACCCGTCTATCTTTGCCGCATCCTCCAATTCCATGGGTACTTGGTTAAAGAATTGCCTGAGCATGAAAACATTGAAAGCACCGGCAAAAAATGCCGGTACCCAGAGGGGTTGCAATGTGTCAATCCAACCAAGGCTCTTGAAGATCAGGAACTGTGGCATGAGGGTAACCGCCCCCGGCAGCATCATGGTTGCCAGCAAAACCTTGAAGAGGAATTCACGACCCGGGAATCGCATGCGGCTAAAGGCATAGGCGACAATCGCGCAACTCAAGAGCGTGCCAAGGACTCCGAGAACAACAAGGATCAAGGTGTTCTTTAAGTAAACGAGGCCAAACTTTGTTTCGGGAGGGAGATATTGGAGCGCTTCCGGGTAGTTCTTCCACCGCAGACCATTGGGTCGGGATTCTGACACAGCATCCCGCTTGAAATCACGGACTTGGCCCTTGAGGGAGGCCGGGTCTAAGGCTTCAACGCGTCGGTCGCCATTGTCAAGCTCTTCAATGACCCTTCCTCGGAAAGAAGTCCGTTCCCAAGTTCCGGTAACGATGGGAACTTGCCTCGGCGATGGCTTTAGATCCGATTTCAACGCCTCGAAAGTTCGACCACGCATATTAAACGGGGCGACAATATCCAGCTGGAGTTTGCCATTACCCAGATCTTTCGTTGGCTCGGCGGTCACCTCCATGCCGTAGGCGGTGCCCAAGAATTGGGGGTGTTTTGGATCAAGGTAGGCGCTTGTTTCGGTAACTTTCGGAATCCAAATGACGCCGCCGCTCAGGTCCTTGTCCTCCTTAAACGAACTGCTGAGCAGCCATGCAAATGGCAAGCCAAAAATGACACAACCCACGAGTAGGGCAAGATGCGTCCAAAGGGTCTTGGCGGTGCTACGAGTGGTGGCTCTTCTGGTCGAAAAGGCAAGGAACACAAGGCTGGCAAAGAAGAGGAGGGCGCCGATTCCAAGCGTGGCGGGAGCAAGAAAGAAAGCGCCGCGAAAGACGGTGATTTGGGGGGCGATGGACTGGAATGCCCAAGCGCTCAAGGCTCCAGCCACCAACCATCCACAAAACCACTTCAGCTTGGTGGCTCGCTCCTCGGTGGATATGGCAAGCACCGTTTGAATGAAAGCGGCACCGCCCATGACCAGACACATGAGTGCAGCCCAGCCCCAGAAATGCATGTAAAGCCACACTGCTGGTATCCGCACCCCATTGCCTTCAATTTGGCGGCCAATATCCGCTGGCGTCAGGAAACTCACAACAAAGCAGGCAAAGGCCAAGAGGCCATTGACCAACAGACTACGCTGCTCTCTACCGTGGTCAAGGCCGATCGCCCGAGCGGCAAGGCGCAAGCCTGCCAGGGATGCCAAACAGAAGAAGAGCCACCCGGCCCAGCCAGCGAGCGTTGATATGGCAAAAAGGGCTTCGGTCGTCACTGGCCCACCTCGGAATAGACCACCCGCTTACCGAGCCAAAGCTGGAACAGGGTAATCACGAGCACAATAAGAAAGATGACCCAAGCGAGCGCGCTGGCATAGCCCATCTTGAAGAAGGCAAATGCATTCTGGAAGAGGTAGTAAACGGGCACGAGCATCGTGTCGTTTGGTCCATATCCTTCGCCTCCACTGATCACGTACACGCGATCAAACTCATTCATGGCGCCGATGAAGCCCATGATCGTACTAAACAGGATGACTGGGCTCAGCATCGGCAGTGTGATATTCATAAACTGTTGCCGAGGAGACGCCCCGTCAATACTTGCCGCCTCATAGAGCGTAGGGGAGATGCCTTTGAGTGCGGCGAGCCAAAGCAACATTCCGGATCCCGCTCCCCACAAACCCATGAAGATCAGGGCGGGCTTTGCCCAGCTTTCGACGCTTGTCCAGCCAGGAGGCTGGACGCCGAAGGCAGGAGTCAGGGTCTGGAGCCAGAGCCCGTTCACAATGCCGCGAGCGGGATCGGGGGACAGGATATAGACCCAAAGAATCACCGACGCCATCGAGGGCACGATCGCGGGTAGATAGTAAATGGTGCGATAGACCCGCAGCCCTCGGACACCGGTATTGAGGAGCATGGCGACCGCGAGGCCCGTGATGATACCGAGGGGCACGCCGATACCCCCCAGATAAAGGACATTACCGAATGATTTGAGCAGGCGCTCTTGGTCAAGCGCAAACATGTCAGCATAGTTCTTCATGCCGACCCATCGAGCATCCGTCAGGACGTTGTACTGCGTGAAACTGAAGAAGAGAGAGGCCACCATGGGCCCGATCGTAAATACCAAGAATCCAATGAGCCAGGGGGAAATGAAGGCATATCCCCACAACGCCTCATTCCGTTCGATCCGCCCCATCTTCTTCCTTGAGAATGCGATAATCCCAACGGCCAGGGCCGCCAGCGCCGCGCCACCTCCGAGGTAAGCGGGCAGCTTCATATCCACAATTGGAAACTTTTCCTTCTCAAACTCGGCATCAAGGTCTTTCTGAACGCGTTCCTGACCATCTAGAAGGGCTTGCTTGGGGGTGCGCGCTTTGATTCCGGCTTGATCTACGGCACGGACGTGCTCGTTCCAGAGCACTTGCCCAACAAAAGTTGCCGGTCTGATTCTCGCGAACTTGCTGATGTCAATATGGAGCCGAAGGGCGGCCGCCACGTTCTTGTCCTTTGGAGCAAGGAGCCGAAATGACTCTTCATTCGCGGGCATATTCGCGATGATGCGGGGGACAAACTCGCGGCCGCGGCGCTTTTCCCACTCTGCTTGGGCAACGTTTTCCAGGACACGCGCCTCCGTGCTTTGGAGCCACTTCACCAATTGCCATGCCCCCTCCTTGTTTCTCGTGCCGGATGGGATGGCCCAACTGAAACCCCCGGCCCACGTGATGAACTGATCCCGTTCGTGGGCAAACCGACCACGCCGATAATAGCGGTCATCGGGCACGGGAGGTTCAGCTACCGCAAAGTCCATGCCGGGTACGAACTTCAGGAATCCGGGCAAGATCCAATCGCCGTCAACCTTCATCACGACCTGCCCTGTATAAAACGGATCGAATTCATTCCCCCTAAACCCGGCTTGGAACTTCTGGGCATTCTCGTAACCGCCGACAAGGTCATAGCCCTTGACCATGAACTCCAGGGCCTCCACGGCTTCTGGGCAGGCAAGGGTGCAGGTGCGGCCATCTGCACTCATAAACTGGGCATTGTTCTGAAAGGCGTACAGGTACAGCCATGAATTACCGTAATTCGGCAGAAACCCGGCACGAATGAGTCGCCCATTCTTATCAATCTTGGTTAACGCGCGGCTGTAGGCAAGCACCTCACTCCAAGTGCGAGGGGCGCGATTGGGATCAAGCCCTGCTTTGCGCAGAGTTGCCGCTTCCTCCGTGAAGACCTTCCGGTTCCAATAGAGTACGCGGGTGTCGCAGCCAAACGGGATGCCGTAGAGCTTGCCCTCAAATGTGGCTTCCGAAACGGTTGCGGGCACATACTTAGTCAGGTCGGGCGTGAACGGATCATGTCCCTTGTCCCGAGCAATGAGATCATCAAGCGGCATAAATGCCCCTCGATTCGCCCAATCTGACAGGGTGAATCGGTCTTGAAAGACGACATCGGGCGGAACTTGCCCAACGATCGCGGTCATAAGTTTTTGTGGGTTCATGCGTCCCGCGCCCATACTTAAGACCCGAACTTTGTATTGGGGCCAGCGTCGCTCAAACTCGCGAATGGTCGCCTCAAAGCCCTTACTGTCGGGGCCAAAGCTCTGCCCCCAAAAAATCACTTCGGATGGTGCGGCTCGCCCCGCCAACGCCGCCATCAGGAGCGCGACAGTGAGCAACAAGGTAAGGGCCCAACGAGGCATAGCCGTACTTGCGACTATACACAATCTGCGCTGTGAATGCGTATTCACAGGAAGCGTCAATTCATCAGATCAGTCAAGACATCGCAAGTCGCTATCAAGGTGCAGGGCTCAAACTAGAAAGTGGCATGTTTGACCGGCTGAGCCGAACAACCTACTTGATGCTGGGCTTCTTGTGCGTGGCGCTCGGAGTGATTGGCGCATTCGTCCCGGTCATGCCCTCAACAATTTTCTTCATCCTTGCTGTAGGCGCATTCGGGAAATCCGATCCTGTCCTCGAAGCCAAGCTCCTTAACCACCCCCGGCTTGGACCCACCTTGCGAGATTGGAAGGAGTCAAAGAGCATCCGGCTTCGGACCAAATGGATTGCGACCTCCATGATCATTCCTGTCTTTGCCCTGAGCATCCTCGTCATAGAACGGCAATGGGCTCAAGTGGTGGTCGGCCTGACGGGGGTCTGGGTGCTTTGGTACATCTGGACTAGAAAAACAACTCGGCGACCCGATCTGAAGCTCAACGATATCGGGCTAGAAGAGCCGGAAACGCCGGTTCGGGAAACCGTATCGCCCTAGGCTCAGCTATCTCGCTCCCGATATTGAACTGCTTCACCGATATGGACCTTCGTGACTTCGTCCGAGCCCGCGAGGTCGGCGATGGTACGGGACACTTTGAGGATTCGGTCAAAGACTCGGGCCGAAAGATTCATCTTTGCGGCCACCTGTTTGATGAACTCTCGACCTTCGCTATCTAGGCTGATTAGGTCCCGAATCTCTGCTGGCGACATGCGCGCATTGGTACGGCTTCCACCGAGGCGCATGCTTTGTCGCTTCCGAGCATCGAGGACGCGAGCGCGGATAGACGCCGACGGTTCCCCGGGGGCAATATTCATCAGCTCATCCGGCTTGAGTCGGGGGACCGTGATGTGTAAGTCGATTCGATCCATTAAGGGGCCGCTCAATCGTTGGGCGTAGCGCCCGCAAGTCGCGGGTGATCCCACGCAGCTCGCTTCAGGATATCCCTTGAATCCGCAAGGGCAGGGATTCATTGCCGCAATGAGCATGCAGGAGGCAGGAAAGGTGAGGGATGCTTGAACGCGACTCACCGTGATTACGCAGTCTTCCAACGGCTGCCGTAACGCTTCCAGAACATCGCGCTGGAACTCTGGACATTCGTCCAAGAACAACACACCGTGATGAGCGAGGCTGACCTCGCCCGGCTTGGGATACTTCCCGCCCCCGACCACGGCGGCGTAGCTCGTCGTGTGATGGGGAGTTCGAAATGGTCTCTCCCAGATGAGTCCCTGAACTTCACCCTTTTGGCCTGCCGCGGAATAGATTCGAGTGACCTCAATGCTTTCCTCAAGGCTGAGCGGCGGGAGAATCGTAACTACACGCCGAGCGAGCATCGTCTTACCGCTGCCGGGCGGGCCGGTCATGATGACATTGTGACCACCTGCCGCCACGATCTCAAGTGATCGAATTGCATGCTTCTGCCCTTTCACGTCGCTGAAATCAACGTGGTAGACGGGATCTTCCATGGCTCCGTTGGTCTCGTGCCGAAATGGGCTGAGCGGTGTGTCATTGAAGTGGCGCAGCAAGTCACCTAGCTCATGGACTCCGTACACATTGACCCCCGGGACAATCGCTGCCTCCGCAGCATTCTCCATGGGCACGATGAGGTTGGGAATCTTCTTGTCCGCACAGTAGAGCGCGACGTTGAGGGCTCCATCCACCCGGCGGACCCGTCCATCGAGCGCAAGCTCGCCGATTATAAGAGTGTCCTCCGTCGCCCCTTCCCTCAGGTCGCCTTGGGCCACCAAGATCGCGGCGGCAATCGGAAGATCATGCCCTGAGCCTTCCTTGCGAATATCGCTCGGGGCGAGGTTCACGATAACCTTGTGGCCGTGATAGCGCAGGCCCGTACTGCGGATGGCGGATCGAACTCGCTCTTTGGCTTCGGCCACTGCCTTGTCGGCCAAACCCACAATGATCGTTCCTGGCTCGCCCCCTTGGAGGTCGGCTTCGACCTCAACCGCTGCGGCATCAATCCCCAGAAGAGTCGCGGTATGGGAGCGGCCAATAGTGCCTTGGTTCATGGCTCCTCGGCGATTGGCGGTTCTTCGATCGGCGTACTCGGGCGAATCTCACCGATGGCGGCTTGGTACATACGGATGCCTCGATTGGCGATCACCGATCCGACAATGCACATCAAGAGCAAGAGAGCGATGCGGAAGATCAATTCAACCGCCGACCGTCCCGCGAAGTTCACATCCACGGTTTGCTCGGCTTTGATGCCGAGGACATCAGCGGCCGGCCTCTGAAAAAGGTCATACGCAATCCGAAACGTGAGCAATAAGAGGGCTACGCCACCAAGGAAGGTGACGATGCCGATAACTTGACCGGAGGCATTCCGCGACTGCAAGTGCTCGGATTATGCCACGCCTGCAT
Organism: Fimbriimonadaceae bacterium; assembly: GCA_020849075.1. Classification (GTDB taxonomy): domain Bacteria; phylum Armatimonadota; class Fimbriimonadia; order Fimbriimonadales; family Fimbriimonadaceae; genus JAFLBD01. Next base: position 6,741 of record JADLGZ010000025.1, read on the forward strand.
CACCCGGCATGCGGACACGCCAAGCAAGCGACGCGGGTATCAGCATGACCAGAGCCGCGAGTACATAGGGATAGGCCGGGCCTTTTGCGAAAAGAGTGCTCCCGCACAAAGGCCCAAGCACCCGCCCCAGAGCACCAACAGACTGCGTGATTCCAAAAATGCTGCCTTGCATGTTGGAGGGAGCCGTCCTAGAAATCATGGACGACGTCGAAGGGCTGCAGATACCCGTCGCGACCCCAAGTAGCATGCATCCAAAGAGCATTGGCACCCATGGCGGAGTAAATGGGATGGAAAGCAGGATCGGGGCTTGGGCCAAGTACCCAATGCGCATGAGCGTCGGCTCGCCGAAACGCTGGATGACTTTGGCGATTAGGTAACCCTGCATGACTGCCGACACAATTCCGACCCAAGCCAAGACCCATGCGCCTTCGCGCATCGGCATGCCCCAGCGATGGCTCAACAAGAGGAAATAGGTGCTTTCAAGGTTTGAGAAGGCAAAGGTAGAGCCGAAGAATAGGTAAATCAATACGCTAAGCCTCGGCACTCGCAAGGCTGCCACGACGTTTAGGAAGTTTGCGGTGAACGGGTTGCCCACGACTTCTGGTGGGCGGCTTGGCTTCAGGTTTGGGATAAAGCGCCAGATGAAGAACAGATTGATCACCGCAAGTCCTGCAGCTGTGATGCCAAGAACAAAGGGGCCGCCCTTACCAAGTTCTACCAATGCCGCCCCTGTCGGGGGGCCCATGATGAACCCAATCCCAAAGGCCGCCCCGACCAGCCCCATTCCTTTGCCCCGGTCTTTCTCGCTGGTGACGTCAGCAATGTAGGCAAAAGCAACGCCAATGTTCGCGCCGCTGATCCCGGCCAGAATCCGCGAGGCAAACATGATCGGCAGGGAATGCGCTTGGCTATAAAGTAAGAAGCACAAAGCGGTCATTGTGCAGGTCGTCAAGAGGACTTTGCGCCGTCCTACGTGGTCGCTCCAGTGTCCCAAGAATGGTGCGGTCAGCAACTGGGTAATGCTAAACGACGCCAGCATCAAGCCGAGCAATGGCCCGTGGGCCCCCAGCGATTCTCCCCGCAACTGCAGGTCAGGTATCGCCATTCCAAAGCTCAACATGTCAATGAGAACGGTCAGGAAGATGGCGATCAGCGCGGGCATGCGAGATCAATTATGGATGAACGATGGCCACCCGATAAGTGGCGTATGATAGGGTATGGATGACCGCGCGCGCGTTGCCCATCTCTTAAGGCGATTCGGTTTGGGGGCCGGGAAAACTGAACTGGATATCTTCGCCCCGCTTGGCGTGGATGGAGCCATCAGCCGACTGATCAATTATGAGTCGGTTCCGGAGCAATTCCCGGCGACAGCGTGGGAGTTCATGGCCTATGAGGACGGCAAGTACCAACTTGATCCGCCGCAGGTCACGGGCTGGTGGGCCCTACGGATGCTTTTGTCCCAACGCCCCCTCGAGCAACGGCTCACGCTCCTTTGGCACGATCATTTCAGCGTGAGCGGGGAAAAGGTCTTTGATGCGCCGATGATGCTCCAGTACCTGGAAGTTCTCCGCCAAAACGCGAGCGGTGACTTCCGCAAGCTCCTGCACCAAGTCAGCCGCACGCCGGCACTCTTGTTCTATCTCGATACCCATCTCAGTACGAAGTTCAAGCCAAACGAGAACTTTGCGCGCGAACTTCTGGAGCTCTTCACCCTCGGGCAGGGCAATTATTCGGAGAAAGACATCCAAGAAGCCGCCCGCGCCTTCACGGGTTGGAGCATCCATTACGGTGGGATTGGCCTAGAAAATGACTTCGACGCCCTGCGCCAGAACGCGGCCAAAGAAGGGCATTCGATCTTCAGTTTCTGCGAGGTTCCAGATCTTCATGATCCGGGTGAGAAGCTCATCCTTGGGCAGCGGGGCAACTTTACTGGCGGAGAAGTGCTCGATATCACTTTGGCCCATGCCGCCTCACCCAAATTTATTGCCGCAAAGCTCGTCAATTGGCTGGTGGGCGAATCTGCCACTGCCGCGCTGGTGGACAAGATCGCCGCCCAACTGCGGAAGGATGAGTACCAATTCCGTCCCAGTCTGCGATTCATCGCCGAGTCGCCCGAGTTCTGGTCGGAGAACACCATCCGTAAGAACGCCAAGAGCCCGGTGGATTTCACAGTCGCGCTCTTCCGCCAATTTGGCGTCGGCGATGTTCTACGCCAGCTTCGTGGCAAGCCGGGCGATCCGGTTCGCAAGGAAATCAAGGACATCAGCCTAGGTCTCGGCTTTTTGATGAGCCAGCAGGGCTTGCTCCTTCTCTATCCGCCCAATGTCGGAGGATGGGAATGGGGCAAGGCGTGGATCACGAGCACGAATATGACCAGTCGTTGGGGGCACGCCAAGATCGTGTTCCAAGGTGATGACCCGAACCGCCCGATTGCCGCGTGGATCGGTCAACGCGTCCTAAAGGAGTTCAATGGTGCGATCGTGGACGGCTTCCTCGATATTTTCGATGGCGACCCCACGCCTGAGCAGCGCGCCGTCCTCAAGGGAATTGCCGACAAGCATGGGAAGTCCGCACTGAGCGACAAAGACCGGGCCAGTGAGTTGTTTGTCGAGTTGGGTACCGCGCTCTTTGCCATGCCCAGCTACCAAATGTGTTAGCGATTCGGCGACAATGAACGGGTGAGGAGAAAGCTCGCGGCCTTCATCGCCCGTTTCATTGCACTGGAAGCCAGTAGCGGGGTCGTGCTCTTCATCTTTGCTGTGGTCGCGATGGTCTGGGCCAACGTTGCGCCGCCCGCGTATGGGAGCTTCTGGCATCATCGCCTTGGCCATTTGAGCCTATCTCATTGGGTGAACGATGGGCTCATGGCGGCTTTCTTCTTGGTCGTCGGCTTGGAGATCAAGCATGAAGCCGTAGCCGGCGCCTTTCGCACTTGGCGGGCCGCTTCGCTTCCCGTCTATGCTGCATTGGGGGGCATGGTGATTCCCGTGGCCCTGTATCTGATTGTTAATGGTGGTTTGCCCTCGGCCCGTGGATGGGGGGTCCCCATGGCGACTGATATTGCTTTTGCCTTGGGTGTTCTTGCCTTGTTGGGCCGCCGGGTTCCGTCCGGATTGCGGCTCCTGCTGATGGCCCTTGCGATTGTGGATGACCTCGGAGCAGTCCTCGTGATCGCATTTTTCTACACGGCATCGGTGCAGGGTTGGCTCCTCGCTGCGGGGTTTGCGCTTTGGGGGCTGATGCTCCTGCTGAACCGCTTTGGCGTGCGTTCGCTGATCCCCTATGGGGTGCTAGCCCTCGGGATGTGGGCCTGCATCCTGCCGAGCGGGGTGCATCCCACCATTGCGGGGGTGCTCGCCGCCTTCGCGTTCCCAAAGGCTTCGCTGGAATCCGTCATAGAGCGGCTCCATCCGTGGGTGGCCTATGGGATCATGCCGATCTTCGCCCTTGCGAATGCGGGTGTACCGATCTCGTTCCCTTTGATGGTACAGGAGGCCGGTTCTCCGATTGGGTGTGGCATATTGCTGGGATTGGTCGTGGGCAAGCCGCTCGGAATTGGGCTGGCGTCGTGGCTGGCGGTCCGGTTTGGCGGATGTCATTTGCCCGCGGGGGTCCGGTTTCGCCACATCCTCGTAATGGGCTGTCTGGGCGGAATTGGCTTTACGATGGCCCTGTTCATCAACGACTTGGCGTTCCGCGCTCCTGCCGGGGCCGCGACCGGAAAGTTAGCGATCGTGATGGCGTCGGTCGTTTCAGCCTCGCTCGGGATCGCCCTAAGCTTCCCAAAATCTCACCCTGTTCACAACGGAGGTGACCTTTAGGCTGGAGGCTTGCGTTTGATTGACCCCAAACCCCAACCCCCCAACCCCCGTATAAACAAGAAGGATGCATACCATTGGAGCAATCGCCATCGCAGGGATCGCGGCGCTCGCCGCGGCGCTGGTCATGAACGGCGGCGATCCACCCGTCCACAACAGCAAGGAGAAAACTTTGACTTGGGACACATTGAAACCCGAAGAAACGAGCCCAAAACGCGACGATAAGCTGGTTCTGACCGATGCCGAGTGGCGCAAGCGTCTGAAGCCCGATCAATACAAGATTCTGCGATCGCATGGCACCGACCCCGCCTTCTGCGGGATTCTGGAGGACAATCACCTTGAGGGCGAGTATCACTGCGCGGGCTGCAACTTGCCCCTCTTTCGAAGTGATGACAAGTTTAACAGTGGCACTGGCTGGCCATCGTTTTTGCTCCCGGTGGCTCGTAAGAATGTCTGGTTTCGAACAGACCGAAGCTACGGCATGACGCGGGTTGAAGTTCTGTGCGCAAAATGCGATGGCCATCTCGGCCACGTGTTTCCGGATGGCCCTGCGCCGAGCGGTCTGCGGTTCTGCATCAACGGCAACGCCCTGAGTTTTGTGAAGAAAGTCGTGAAGTAGAACTCCTACTTCCGGCTCCGAACAAAGTCCCAAAGGCGCAACTTATTGCCAGTGCTCCCTCGTACACTAACCGGGAAGAGATTGTGTGGCTTGAGGGAAGAGGGGTAGCGGGCACCTAATGCTCGGAGCGCCCCGCTACGCTCAGCGATGCCCCGCAACCTCCCCAGGTAATCTCAACACGAGGATTCATGCTAAGTCTTGCTCTTGCTGCCATCGTCGCTGGCACACCAACCGAAATGCGGCTTCTCCGGAATGCTGACATCTATGGCGACACCATTGTCTTCAACTATGCATCCGACCTTTGGGTCATGGATCGAAAAGACGGGCAGGCCCGTCGGCTCACCAGCTCCCTGGCGAACGAGACCTATGCTCGCTTTAGTCCAGATGGGAAGCGCATTGCCTTCTCAGGAAACTATGACGGCAATGTAGACGTGTACGTGATTGATACCGACGGCGGTGAGCCCAAGCGGCTCACCTTCAACGGCTCGCCGGACTTGGTATTGGATTGGACGCCCGACGGCAAGATCGCCTACAGAACGCCATTCAACAGTCCCACTCAGCGAACGGCTTCGCTTTGGATAGTGGATCCGAAAGGCGGTCAAGGAACCAAAACGGTCG
>JADLGZ010000026.1 GCA_020849075.1 Fimbriimonadaceae bacterium
CCGTCGAATACTTCCGCGTACATTTTTCGGAACATCGTCTGGTGGATGTGCTCGTTGACAATGTCGGCGACCTCGGCTTGGGTCGGCCAGATATCTTTCAGGTAGACCGGATTGCCGTCCTTGGAAATGCCGAGGGGGTCGGACGTCAGGTCAACCTCAATACTCCCGGCGAATGAGTAGGCAACGACTAGGGGAGGTGACATTAGATAGTTAGCCTTGACCTCGGCATTGACGCGACCTTCAAAGTTACGATTACCGCTCAAGACGCTGACCACATTGAGGTCATTAGCCACCACTTCCTTGCTGACTTCCTCGGGAAGCGGGCCGCTATTGCCAATGCAGGTCGTGCACCCGTAGCCAACAACGTTAAACCCAATGGCATCGAGGTCCTGGAGTAGGCCGCTCTCGGAAAGGTACTCCGTGACCACGCGAGAGCCGGGTGCCAAGCTGGTTTTGACCCACGGCTTTGGCCTGAGTCCGAGAGCATGAGCCTTTCGTGCCACAAGGCCAGCGGCTACCATGACGCTCGGATTACTCGTGTTAGTGCAACTGGTGATTGCCGCAATGACAATGCTGCCATTTGTTAAGGTATCTGACTTGCCGTTGCGGTCGGGGAGCTGTGGGAATGCGGCGTGGTAGCTGTCACGAGCCTTTGGGAGAGGCGAGCGGTCCTGCGGGCGTTTCGGGCCGGCAACGCTGGGAACCACGGAGCCAAGATCCAAGCTGAGGATGCTGGTGTATTCAGCTTCGGGAGCGCCTGGGGCATGGAACATGCCTTGGGCGCGGAAATACGCCTCAACGAGAGCAAGCTGCTCCTCACTGCGACCGCTGGCGCGCAGGTACCGCATTGTTTCGGCATCAACCGGGAAAAAGCCCATCGTCGCACCGTACTCGGGTGCCATGTTGGCGAGGGTCGCACGATCGGCCAACGGCAAGGAACTGATCCCGTCGCCGAAGAATTCAACGAACTTGCCGACCACGCCATGTTGGCGGAGCATTTCGGTGGCGACCAGTACGAGGTCCGTGGCGGTTGTGCCCTCGGGCAAGGAGCCTGTGAGTTTGAACCCGACAACCTGCGGAATGAGCATACTGACCGGCTGCCCGAGCATGGCGGCTTCTGCCTCGATGCCGCCGACGCCCCAGCCAAGCACGCCGAGACCATTGATCATGGTCGTATGGCTATCGGTGCCAACGAGGCTGTCAAAGTAGGCGACGCCATCTTGCTCCATTACGACGCGCGCGAGGTATTCGAGATTGACTTGGTGGACGATGCCGGTATTGGGCGGTACGACCTTGAAGTTCTTGAACGCCTGCTGGCCCCATCGTAGGAACTCATAGCGCTCACGGTTCCTGTCAAACTCAAGGTCGCGATTGATTTGTAGGGCGGCTTCGCTACCGTATGCGTCAACCTGGACACTGTGGTCAATCACGAGTTCGACTGGCTGAAGGGGATTGATCTTGTTCGGGTCGCCGCCAAATTTTGCCATCGCGTCGCGCATTGCGGCAAGATCAACCACGCATGGAACGCCGGTGAAATCTTGAAGAAGCACTCGTGCTGGGGTGAAGCTGATTTCTTTTGACGGAACCGCTTTTGGATCCCAATTGACGATGGCCAGAGCGTCATCTTTGGTGATGTTGACACCGTCCTCGGTGCGAATGAGGTTCTCAAGCAAAACTCGAAGCGAAACGGGAAGGCGATCAAGTTGCCCCTTGTCGGCTACCTTCGTGATATTGAAAAAGCTAATGGATCTGTCGCCAACGGGTAGGGTGGATTTCGCGCCAAAACTGTTCATGTCTGCTGGGTTCAGTCTACCAAGTTCACCTGTTTGAGAGGTACAATGCGCGCTTGTGGGAGGCCGTATGGCCGCTTACCACGGAGGACACAGTGCCAAAGAAAGATAAGAAGAAGAACCAGCATTCCAAGCGTTTTACTGAGCTCACCGCTAGCATTGAAGCTGACAAGCTATACGAATTGGGCGAAGCCCTTGAGATTGTTAAGAAGAACGCGACCGCCAAATTTGCCGAAGGTGTAGACCTTTCCGTGCGCCTTGGTATTGACCCGAAGAAGGGTGATCAGAATGTTCGCGGAACGACAACTCTGCCCCACGGGACGGGCAAGACAAAGATTGTTGCGGTCCTTGCTAAGGGAGACCAAGCTAAGGAAGCCGAAGCGGCGGGAGCGGATCACGTAGGCGATGAAGACCTGATCAAGAAGATCCAAGAGGGCTTCAATAAGTTTGACGTCGTGCTTGCAACCGAAGAGATGGCCCCCCAGATTGGCAAGATTGGTAAGGCTCTCGGCGCTAAGACTCCCAACAAGCGAAATGGCACGGTGACCAATGCGATTGGTACTGCCGTAAAGGAGATCAAGGGCGCGACCCGTGTTGAGTACCGTGCTGACAAAGGCGGCGTCGTCAATATGCCAATCGGTCGTGTTAGCCTGTCGCCAGAGCAACTTACCGAGAATTTCTCCGCCGCAGTTTCCGCGATTGTAAAGGCTAAGCCATCCAGCACAAAGGGTAAGTACCTCGTGACCATGACGCTGAGTAGCACCATGGGGCCGGGCGTTCCGCTAGACCCTGCATTGGCTCAAAAAGCTGCTGGTGCCTAAGTCCAATTAGGGTGATAATGTGAAGAGGGGCTACCGTGGTAGCCCCTCTGTCATTTCTGGAGATGTCTCAGACTGGCCAAGTGGTGATCGTCGCACTGGTAATGCGAGCGGCCTCTTGGTCCTTTGGGTGATCCGAATGGTCCCTAGGCAGGTTCACGATCTTGTCCACGACCTCAAGTCCTTCGACGATTCGTCCGTAGACGGTGTATTGTTGGTCGAGATGGGGCGATGAGCCGTGCATCAGGAAGAATTGGCTCTGTGCCGAGTTGGGGTTATTCGTCCGTGCGGCCGACAAGATCCCCGGAACATGCATTATGTCGTTGAACTCGGCGTTCAAAAATCCACCGTGTCCGCCCGTGCCCGGATGGCCCTCGCCGGTTTTGGTATTGGGGTCACCGCCCTGAATCATGAATCCAGGAATCAATCGGTGAAAGTACGTTCCGGAGTACACGCCATCGTTGCAACATTCTTTGAAACGTGCAACGTGGTTGGGTGCCACGTGCGGGAAAAATTGCAGGACGATACGGCCTTGTGAGGTTTCTAGGATGGCGACTTCGTCGCCCTCTTCGGGCATCATCATTTCGTCACCGGCCATTTCTCAAGGCTTGCCTTTGTAATGGTAACCGCCTTGTGGTCTTTGGGATTATCATTGGGGTCTCGTGGCTGGTTGACGATCTTGTCAACGACATCCAGTCCCTCGACCACCTTGCCGAAGACGGTGTATTGGTTATCGAGTGATGGGCTTGTTCCATGCATGATGAAGAATTGACTCTGGGCCGAATTCGGGTCGGAGGTGCGGGCGGTGGACAAAATTCCTCGCACGTGCTTCACATCATTGAACTCAGCAGGAAGCATTGATCCGTAGCCTCCTTGACCGTCATCGGCTCGATCACTGTTCTTTGTATTGGGATCGCCGCCCTGGATCATAAACCCAGGGATCACGCGGTGGAAATAGGTCCCCGTGTAAACACCCTTGGTGAGACACTCCTTGAAGCGGGCTACCATTTTTGGAGCCTTATCGGGGAAGAACATGACAACGATGCGCCCTGAGCCAGTATCAAGGACGCCGACCTCCTCACCATCCTTTGGCTTTCGGTCACTGACGTCGCCGGTCGAGGCAGGTGGAGCTTCCTTGGGCGGTTCGGACTGGGGGGCCTCAACGCTTTCCGAGCTCTGGGCGGTATTCGTCTGAGTTCCGGGCTCAGACGAGCTGGAATTGCATCCTAGCATCGAAAGAAGTGCAAGGGCCGCAAGGGGGCTGATTTTGAAGACGTTCACCCCCTCATTGTACTGCGTACGCTTATTGGGCTTGCATGGAGCGGTTACCCATTGGGCGCCCTTCAACTGGGATAGGCTTACCCTTGGTCTTGGGCTTTGGAGTTTCCGACTCAGCCGGCGCACATCCGATGACCCCTAGGCCACACAGGACAAACAAGATGAGGAGCAGACGGGACTTCACCGCCGCATTCTACTTTATTGCCCACGCCCAGTCTTGGCAAAGTTCTGGGAAAAGACAATGACGTCAGCGCTACTCACGACCCCATCACCCGTAAGGTCCGCCCGGGCATCCCAGCCGGGTTGTCCGGATGAGGTGCCCATAGCCGGAGCCATGAGTCGGTAATCACTGGCGTCAACGGTGTCCGAACCGTCGCAATCGCCGTTGATCAAGTTGAAAGTTGCCTTTGATCTGCTTGAGTCTCGCGTATCAACCCGTTGCGTTTGGGTCAAGTAGGTGCCGTATTTGATCCGAAGATCGTACTCGCTCAGGAAAGAGGGCGCGAGAATGCTGATTTTGCCGCTGGACTGAACAGTAGCGGTCCGGCTTTGAATCGTGATACCGGTCCCCGGCCAACCGATTTCGACCACGACCGGCGTAGATGGAGGCGAGGGATTGGTGCGACCCCCAAAGATCAACTGACACTCGATACTTGGATTCACGAGTTCGATAAACCATGGCTGGTCAAGGTTTGCCGTATCAGGGAAGAGGCCCCCCAACTGGTTGAAGCCTGGGACAGCAATTCGAGCGACCTGTCGAGTCGCCCAGATTGTGCTTAGAAGCTCGCCGTTTGAGTTGAATCGAAGCCCTAGGGGTTGCCCAGCTGTTGTGAACGAGCCGAGGGACTGTCCCCCGGAATTGAACCGAAGGATCTTCTGGTTGTTTGAGCTGGTCACATAGAGCGTTCCATCCGGTCCCCACCCAAATCCTTGGGCGTCCCAGATGCCTCGACCGGTCGAAATGAGGTCACCCATTGAGGCACCACTGTTGGGGTCAAATTCTTCAATACCGCCGCCTGCGCTCGAGTTGAAACTTACGTAGAGGTGCCCACTCTTGACCACGACCGCTTGATAGATGCGCCCAGGCCTCACGGGGGATACCCAAGAAATGATGCCGCTCCGGGTAACGGTGAATGCTGATTGGTTGGCCACCACGAGGTCACGATCAAAGAAGGTGAGTCCGCATGGCTTGGGTGTAGCGATGTAGTTATCCACAAAGACGCCGTTAGAATTGTAACGCTTGATCTGATTCGTACCGTAACTACTGACGTATAGCAACCCATCTGGGCCATAGGCAAAGCCGAAGGGTCTTTGGAGGCCACCGCCATTAGCAATGGAACCCCGAAACACTCCGGTGATGTCGTCTACCATCACCACACGATTCCCGCTGTAGTCGCCGACCGCAACTGTGCCCGCGTGTGCAACTCCCGTTAACGACAGTACAGCGCTAACAATAGAACGCATTGTGAACTTATTGAACTTCCCCTTGTCCCTCATGTCCGGGAAGTGTTTTCCACCTTAATTAGGCTGGGTAGCCAGGCAATTCAAGAAACCTAGATCGTTTACGTGCTGGCGCAAATGCTGGCTGGGAAGGCCCGATCAGCTACCGTGTAAACTCTTTGAGCGCATGGCTTACCGCGATTTTCAACATTTTCTGCAGGCTCTAGCTGAGCAGAAGGAGCTCGCAACGATTAATGAGCCGGTAAGCCCATATCTTGAGATCACAGAGATTGCCGATCGAGTGATGAAGGCTGATGGGCCGGCGCTACTTTTTAACCATTTGGTTGGTCCAGAACATCGGTTTGGCACACCAAACCCAAGGAGTGCGGTGATGAACAATGCGTCGATTCACCCAGCGAATGCTCCATCGGGCTCGCGCAAGTTCGATTATCCCGTCGCGATCAACACGATGGGTTCGCGCAAAAGAATGAGCCTGGCCCTAAGCTGCGACGACTTTGAGGAACACGCTGACCGTCTGCGCAAGCTCGTTCAAGCTCCAGGCAATGCCCCGAAGGGCCTAGTCAACAAGCTAAAGTTCGCCATGGAGATGGGCAAAGAGGTCAAGACCACACCGCCCAAGGATGCCAAGTTTGCGCCGTGCCAAGAGATTGTGATGCAAGGGGACGAAGTTGATCTCACTCCGTTCCCCATTCTCACATGCTGGCCCGAGGATGGAGGGCCCTACATCACGCTACCGCTCGTCTTCACCCACGACCCGAAAACAGGCAAGCGGAATGTTGGTATGTACCGGGTTCAGGTCTATGACCGGCACACTTGCGGGATGCATTGGCAAATGCACAAAACGGGCATGAGGCAGATGGAAGATGCGGGGGCGGCCGGCAAGTCACGCTTTGAGGTTGCCGTTGTTTTGGGAGGCGATCCGAGTCACACCTTTTCGGCGATCGCGCCACTACCTCCAGGTGTTGATGAAATGGCCTTCTCAGGCTTCCTGCGGAAGGAGCCTGTCCAAATGGTGAAAGCCAAAACGGTTGACGTTCAGGTTCCGGCTGACGCGGAGATCGTGATCGAAGGTTACGTAGACCCCAGCGAGCGCAGGCTTGAGGGCCCATTTGGAGATCACACGGGTTATTATTCATTGGCAGCCGACTTTCCGGTACTGCACGTGACCGCGATCACGATGCGACCCAAGCCGGTTTGGCCCGCTACTATCGTGGGAATTCCGCCGATGGAAGACGGCTGGATGGGTAAAGCAGTCGAGCGGATCTTCTTGCCCCTGATTCAGCTAACAGTGCCAGAAATCGTGGACATGAACCTGCCGGTAGATGCGTGTTTCCACAATGTCGCCTTCGTCTCGATCAAAAAGAAGTATCCCGGGCATGCCTACAAGGTCATGAATGCGATATGGGGGCTCGGCGGGCTCGCGTTCACTAAGATGGTATTCATCTTCGACGAAGATACGAATGTCCAAGATATTGGAGAGGTGCTCTTCCGGCTGGGGGCGAATTGCGATCCGGGGCGGGATACCTTGCACTCACGGGGGCCGGTAGATCAGCTCGACCACGCGAGCGTTGCCGAGGGTTTTGGAGGCAAGCTCGGGTTCGATTGCACCCACAAATGGCCCGGCGAGAATGGATTCTCACGGGATTATCCGAAGCTCATAAAGATGAGCCCTGACGTGGTCAAGCGAATTGATTCGATCTGGGGCAAGTTGGGACTTTAAGTATCGTTTTTCCAACGCACAGAACCATCGGCGTAAACGGTTGCCGTGCCGCCAGGCCCTTTGATAAAGCCAAGTGGTGTATTCCCGGGGTCCTTTAGATCTTCCAAACTTCCCCCTTGGTACGTGTAGATGAAGCCATCTAGAGGTCCTGCTTCCTTAATGTAAGGCGATATGGCTTCGCGGAAGGCTCCCACTGGCAAGAAATCATCATTATCTGCAGCGTACATGAGGAGGGCCATTCCGACTTGCTTGGCGTTGTGAATCGCTTGATTCTTGGTGAGTGCCCCTTCAGGACTTTCGTATTCCGCACGGTCCCTACTGGTTATGTCGCGGTAGATGAGGAGGCCGTCCAAGGTGTAGATCACACCATCACCAGCCGGGGCTAGGTCAAATCGGTTGACTCCGACGGCGAAATGAAGGGGGCGGTCAGGTCGGCCGTCTGATGGAGGTGCGTTTATGCCGCGAAGGATGATGGACGGTACTTTAACGCCATTAGACAAGGTTTCTTCACCATATTCAGCGGCGATTGGAAGGTTGCGGTCGGGTCCTGCCTGGAGGGCGGCATAGAACTCCTTACCGTTCAGTAGCTGCAACTTGCCACTGCTGATGGCATACCTGAAGTATGCAACTTCCTTTGCTGCTTTTGAAGAAACGCTCAGTAAGTAGCTCGCGCGGTCATTGGCACCAATCGGAACAATCTCTTCGTCGCCCTTGAGGCTGATGGGAATGGGAGTCCAGTTGCGAGTGGTCGAATTGAAGAGGCTCAGTTGTGAAGTGCCGGAATCGCCCAACGAACCAAATGCCACCATTAGGGTGGAAGTGCCAACCGTATGTGCCGGTCGAACATATTCTCCGGGTGAGGCTTTTATTACTTCGGGTGGCCGTCCAACCGTGAATATGGTTAGGGTGCTGGATTCGGTCCGTATATGGTCCGAAACAATGTACACCGTCTTGTCATCAGGCAAAACAGCGAAGTCATAGACCGGGTCTTGTTTGGCATCATACCGGTGGACTTGCACTAAGCCGTTTGTCCGCCGATTCCATAGCATGAGGCTACACATCATGGAGGCCCGAGTCGCAGCTAGCTCCCTTCCGTCCTCAGCAGGGTTCAGGTCATATCGCTCAATGAGTACGGTCTTGCCCGTTTCGGACCACCGAAGGTCGGTTATCTCTCCTGCAGCAACGGGGACGGCCCTAGCCAAGCCAAGGACATAAGCCCGGTCCCCGATGAGAGCCACGAATGAACTGGTGTCGCTCAACTCGCGGCTTGCGACGGGAATTGCGCTGATAACCAATATTGCGCTGATGAGATGTGCTCCCATCAACGAGGAGAAGCCACTAATCATTCAAGTTTCCTACTGGCCCGCACTTGTGCGCGCGGCTTCAGCCTGACGACGCTTCTCCACGAAGAACTCGTTCACCCATTGTGCGCGGATGGACATATTGAGCGTTAACTCTGGGAGGAGGTCGGCTCGATAAACGACATTCGGAATGAAAGATCGGAAGGCTAGGGAGCCGTCGTGGCAAGACCATGAGCCAAGCATGTGCGAGCGTTTTGATTGGTCGCGCTCGTACTGGTTAAGTTCCAAAGCCATGTGGGAAACGCGCTCGGGGCTCATCATTAAGGGGACGGAAAGAGTGAAATGCAGTCCATTGCCGAGAGCAGGATGCGCCTCCCGGGCGTTAACGTCGAGCACAATTCCACGGGGAGTCTGGGATGCGCTCCACATAAACTCAGCTTGCAAATGGGTTTGATGATCACTGGCAAACTTTTCGGCTTCGCGCTCCATTGCCTTCTCGGTGTCAACCCATTCCCGAACTCCGGTCCAGCGGCTTGGGTTGTTGCCGGCAGGAACGAAATGCTGCCCGATCGCACCAAGTATGGGGTCGTGCTGAGTGCGGATCCCCATCGTTGGATGGGCACTTGTGGCAGGGGTTGCGCCAACCGCTTGCTGGAGTTTGCGAGCCATGACTTGGGCCTCTACTAGTTGGAGAACCACGGCAGCGAAGCTCGTTCGCTTCAGGAATGCCATGTTCTCTTCGGTGGCAAACACACTACTGTGGAGTTTAAAAGTATCGCCATCGTGGTCAAACACCAAGGCGTTCAGGGTCGTCTGATCCATTTCGCGCTCGAGGGCAACCTCAAAGTCAGCGGCATGACCGCGCCCTCGGATCAGGTCGGTTTCGCAGTGAACTCGGTAGGTTGTTGACGAATGCTGAAAAACACCGTCCTCGCACCAGACTCGCTGGGCATGGTCGGCCGCCCACCAAGTGAATCCCTCACGGTCAAATTCGCACCATTTCTCATCAACATTTAGAGTTTTCATCAACTCAATGAGGAGTTGGTGCCCGTATTGCTGTCCTTCGCGCCATTGCATGGTCAGTTGATCCTTAGTCCGTTATACAAGAGTTCTTTGCAAACTGTCAAAGATTCTGGGCTTGATTTATTGCGGGCTCTTTGGAGTACTCATCCGCAAGGGGGTTAGTCTACGCTCTTGACCATCGGGTGAACCCTCAGGGTGAGCGTAGAGATCGTACGGAGTGGCATCGACTATGGTGGAATTGATGATTGTGCCCGGCGCTTGTTGCCCTGAAACAAAGACGAGCCCATCAATCTCGGGCGCGTCGCGGAACGAGCGGCCCACGCTCCAGCCGTCCCGGTGCTCGTCTATTAGGATGGGCAAAGTCTTGCCTCTTAAGGCCCGGTTGATTTCATGGCTGATCCCTTGTTGTAGGCGCATGAGTTGGTCAAATCGTTGTTTCTTGACTTTCTGCGGCACTTGTCCGGGGAGATCGTAGCTGGGAGTCCCAGGTTCGCGGCTGTAGTGGAAGGCGCCGACGCGGTCGAGTTGAGCGGCCTTTGTAAAGTCTACCAAGGCTCGGAACTCAGCTTCGGTTTCGCCGGGAAACCCAACAATGAAGGTAGTTCGTATTGCCACGTCAGCTATTGATGATCTCAACTTTTCAAACAATCGAAGATAGCGCTCGCCGTCCCAAGGCCTCTTCATCCTGCGAAGAGTGTCCGGGTGCACATGTTGCAGAGGAATATCAATATACGGAAGTACTTTGTCCAAGCTGGCAATGGCCTCAATGACCTCATCCGTCAGCCGATTCGGATAGAAGTATAGGAGGCGAATCCAGCACAATCCCTCAATAGAGTTCAGTTCCTTCAGCAACTTCGGCAAGGTGAATTCGCGGTAGAGGTCGAAACCGTACTGCGTAACGTCTTGGGCGATCAGATTGATCTCGACTGCACCCGTGCGGACTAGGTTTCTGGCCTCGGCAACGACTCGCTCAATGGGTTTGCTTTGGTGCTTGCCGCGAAAGCTGGGAATTGTGCAGAAGGTGCATTGGTGATCACATCCTTCGCTAATCTTGAGGTAGGCCGACCAAGGTTGGCCCGTTCTCGCTCTTGTCTCCACGCTCGCCCATCGGTGATGGGGTGGTTGAACATCAAACCATTGCTCGCGGCTGCTTAGGGTCGTGCGAACAATCTGGTCAAAGCGGCCCATTTGCCCAACCCCAATATAGGCATCCGCACCGGGAGCCAATCGAGCCAGCTCTTCTCCCATCCGTTGGGCAAGGCAGCCGGCAACGATCACTTTTCCTTGCCCACGGCTGCGAACGGCCTTCTTTATCGCCTCTATGGATTCATCCTGAGCCTTCTGTAAGAATCCGCAGGTGTTGATAATTGTGATGTCCGCGGCCTTTGCCTGTCCATCTACAGAAAACCCAGCGTCCCTAAGAACACCAGCAATTTCTTCGGAATCCACCTCGTTCTTGGCACAACCGAGGGTGATGATGCGAACATTCTGCTCCGGCTGCATTTGAAAGATTATGGGACTTTAACGTGAACTCTTGCGGTTTTAGGGGCGTCCATCAATGCCATACGTATGTGATCAGGACTTTCGGCTAAAATGGGCTTTTGCAGTTTCGGCCCTTGGGCCACGCAATGGGGAAGGGATCGAAGATTTGAACAACAGGGGGGAACGATAAATGGCCGCGCCACGCAAGAAGTGGAATGAGTTTCTGCTGGAAAAGAAGCTTATTACGCCTGAACAAATGGCTGAGGCTGAAAAGGTCTCGCAGCAAACGAATCAGGGGCTTGATAAGACAATCATCAAGCTCAATTTCTGCGGCGAACGGGAGGTACTGAGCGCAAAAGCTCAGGAGCAAGGCATTGGATTTGTGGACCTTGACCGGGTGACTGTCGAGTCGAATGCGTTCAATATCCTTCCCGAGCGTATCGCTAAGAACCACAACGTGATGCCTGTGAAGAAGGACGGCAACACGCTATACCTCGCCATGAGCGACCCGACAAACATCATGGCGCTCGATGACGTTAAGCTGGCGACGGGTGGCCTAAGGGTGATTCCGGTTGTTGCAGTTCCAGGCGCAATCGAAGATTCGATCAAGAAGTACTATGGATCGGGGGATGCTGCCGTACCAGAAGCAGCAGGGGCTTCAACGGCCGCCGCCGCTTCAGCGAGTAGCGATGCCGCCCGCCGCGCGATTGCCGAGGCAGGTGCTGGAAGGAGCACCTTTGACGATGATGAAGGTGGCGACGGCGATGCCGAGAAGATGGCGGAGCAGGCGCCGATTATCCGCCTTGCCAATGCGGTCATCCAGCAAGCTATTGCAGACCGCGCATCAGATATTCACGTTGAGCCACAGGGCCGCGCCGTTCGTGTTCGCTACCGAATTGACGGCGTTCTAATGGAGGCCATGACAGTTCCCAAGAATCTGCAGGCCCCCTTGATCAGCCGCCTCAAGATCATGGCGGACATGAACATTGCCGAGCGTCGCGTCCCGCAAGATGGTCGTATCGAAGTTCGCCACTCCAATAAGGACTACGATATGCGTGTGAACTCGATCCCGACGCCATTCGGCGAAAAGATCGTCATGCGTATTCTCGATAAGTCCAGCGTCATGCTCGGGCTTGGCAAACTAACTTTCACCGACGAGAATCTGCTTAAGATCGAGGAACTCGTGAGCCAGCCCAATGGGATGTTCCTCTGCACCGGACCGACGGGTTCCGGAAAGACAACAAC
>JADLGZ010000027.1 GCA_020849075.1 Fimbriimonadaceae bacterium
ATCGGGAAGCCATCACTCGGCATCTCAGGCCGGCTGAGTGTCATCGGCAGGATGTTCAAGACTTTATGACTGCGTTCCGCGATAAGAAGTGCACTCTTGTGGGGGTCCACATTCGCCGCGGAGACTATAAGGATTACCTTGGCGGCAGGTATTACTATGAGAACGCAACTTATGCGAGATGGATGGGCCAGATCCAAGACTCAGTTCCGGGGCCTGTCCAGTTCCTAGTCGCGAGCACGGACCCCATTGATGACAACGATTTCGAGGGTCTTCCAATCATTAAGGCGCCTGGCAATATCGTGGGAGATATGTTCACCCTAGCAGAGTGCGATCTCATCATGGGGCCCCCTAGCTCATTCTCAGGATGGGCCTCGTTTCAGAGGCTCACCCCGCTCTTGCACTTGCGGGAGCGAGACCATGACGTGCGACCAGAGCTATTCGCTCCTCTGAACCTGGAAACAGCACCCTGAGCCGGTACAATACAAAATATGCCGACGAAGGCCGTTCCTGCCCCCAAACTCATCTTCGAAAAGTCATCTCCTGGGCGCGTGGGTTGTAATCTGCCGAAGGCAGATACACCTGAGGTGGACCTGTGCTCGGTCCTTGGTGGGAAGCGCCATTCCCTTCATCTACCCGAGGTCTCCGAGCTCGATCTCTTGCGCCACTTTACTAACCTCAGCCAGATCAACTATGGGATCGAGACCGGGTTCTATCCCTTAGGGTCATGTACCATGAAGTACAACCCAAAGATCAATGAAGTAGCTGCTTCACAACCGGGCTTCACAAACATCCACCCCATGCAACCCGTTGAGAGTGTGCCCGGTGCCTTGGAAGTGCTTGCTCAGGTTCAGACACTACTTTGCGAGATCACTGGATTCGATGAGATCACGCTTCAGCCGCTGGCGGGTGCCCATGGCGAGCTGACCTGCTTGATGCTGATTAAGGCTTACCACGAGAGTTTGGGCGAGACGGGTCGTACCGTCATTCTCGTGCCAGACAGTGCTCACGGTACCAACCCAGCAAGTGCGGCGGCCTGTGGGTTCTCGGTTCGCAGTATTGCAACGAACGGCGAAGGGAACACGGATATGGAGGCTCTGCGAGCGGCTCTTGGGCCAGATGTTGCTGGCCTGATGCTTACAAATCCCAGCACACTCGGCCTCTTTGAGCCAAATATCGAAGAGATCTGCCGACTCGTTCACGAAGCGGGTGGTCAGGTCTTTTGCGATGGAGCAAACATGAACGCGATGGTGGGTACCACAAGACCCGGTGATCATGGGTTTGACTGCATGCATCTTAACCTCCACAAGACCTTCAGTACACCCCACGGCGGTGGAGGACCTGGGTGCGGTGCTATTGGTTTGCAGAACCATCTTGAGCCCTTCCTGCCCCAGCCCGTGATTCGTAGAAGCAAAGCCGGCAAGGTAGAGGTGCTAAAGGATCGTCCCCAGTCCATCGGCCGGGTAAGTGCGTTCTTTGGGCAGTTTCTGATGGAGGTCCGCGCTTTGACCTACTTGCTCGCATATGGCAAGCAGGGCTTGCCCCGGATTAGCCGCCATGCCGTACTCAACGCAAACTACGTGATGGCTAAGCTAAAGGACGTCCTCCCAGCCGCCTACAACCGCCCATGCATGCATGAATGTGTCCTCACGGCACAGCAGTATAAGAAAGGCGGGGTTCGTGCGTTGGATATCAGTAAGAGACTTATTGATTACGGCATTCATCCGCCAACTAACTACTTCCCGCTGATTGTGCCTGAAGCGATCATGATTGAGCCGACCGAAACTGAGAGCAAGCAAACCTTGGATGAGTTCTGTTCAGTCATGGAAACCATTTGCCAAGAGGCGGAAACCGATCCTAGCCTCTTAAAGAATGCGCCGACAAGCCAGATCGTTGGCCGCCTTGATGAAGCTCAAGCCGTAAAGATACTGGACGTCCGCTGGCAACCCGCGTGATCCGGGTTTCCTACGAGCCGGGTCTTCCAGGCCAAACCAACATGGCCCGAGACCGTATGCTCTTCCCACGGGGGGGAGCGCGGGTGTACACATGGAATGGCCCCTGGGTGACCTTGGGTGCGTTTCAGACCGCTTCTTCGGCACTATTGCCCACGTGCCCTGTTCGATGGAGCCCGAGACCGACAGGTGGCCGGGCCGTCCTACATGGTCACGACGTAACTCTTGGACTTTGCCTGCCCTTGTCCGCTCCAGTCAGTGTTCGGCGCGTGTATCCCGTAGTCGTGGGTCTTGTTGTAGCTGCCCTGCGAGGTTGCGGAACCGATGCTCATCTTGGTCGTGCCTTTGTCGGGGAAGGGAAGCCCTCTTCACGATCGGCAGACTGCTTCGGTGCAGTGTCGCCGAATGATATTGTGGATAGCCTAGGCCGAAAAGTATGTGGTTGCGCCCTCAAGCTAAGCGAGCACGCGGTCCTCGTTCAAGCAAGCATCCCGGTGCATGAGCCATTGGTGGATCCTGCGCAGATCTATGAACACCCAGCTCCCGTACACACCCTAGACCTTGATGCAATAACATTTGCCGAGTCGCTTGAGTGCGAACTCAACAATCATCAAGGCATCCCCGATTCTATTAGTTAGGCGTTGGAGTCATTGCAATGCCCTTTGCGGACATCTCCGATCCGATGTGTCGGAGCTTCTTCATGGCGCGAAGCTCGATTTGTCGAACTCTTTCGCGGGTCACGTTGAGCGCAGTGCCAACTTCTTCCAAAGTGCGGGATCGTCCGTCATCAAGGCCGAAGCGAAGGCGAACAACGTCGCGCTCGCGCATCGTGAGCTGGCCCAAGATACCGTCAATCTCTTCCCGGCGAATCAGTCCCCAAGTGACGTCCCCGGGAGAGGGCATGCCCGTACTCGGAACAAAGTCTCCAATACTGGAGTTATCCTTCTCGCCGACAGGCGTCTCCAAGGAGAGCGGCTCAACCGCGACACGCATCATCTCCTGAACGCGGTCGGGCGACATGCCAACTTTCTCGGCAACTTCTTCGGGCGTTGGTTCTCGATGCAATTCCTGCTGTAGCTGATTGGCCGTCTTCATCACCTTGTTGATGAGTTCGGCAACATAAACCGGAATCCGAATGGTGCGGCCCTGATTGATGATCGCTCGAGCAATTGCACGGCGGATCCACCAAGTAGCATAGGTGCTGAAACGGAAGCCCTTGCGCCAGTCAAACTTTTCAACGGCGCGGATGAGCCCTAGGTTGCCTTCCTGAATGAGGTCAGCCAACGGAATACCGCGAGCGTTGTACTTCTTCGCGATCGAAACCACGAGACGTAAGTTGGACTCAATCAGGTGGCGTTTCGCTTCCTTACCCTGCTTGAGAATATCACGCTGCGTCCACTCGTCGGCCAAGTCTTGATCCGAGAGGTTTAGTAGCTTGCCGAGCTCTTTGAGCTTGCCCGTTTCCAGTAAATCTCGTGCCTGGACCTTCTTGGCGAGGTCCTCTTCTTGGGCTGGAGTTAGCAGGTGAGCGCGGCGAGTCTGCCGCATCCACATCTCCAGTTCTTCGCTGTCGTCGGGAGGACGTTCTGGCGTTTCGGCTTCAGCTTCTTCCTCGGCCTCGGCCAAATCAAGAAGTTCGTCATCAACTGGCTCCGTGACATCATCCACCAAGACGTGAGCAGCAGCCGAACTATAATTCGACCGCCCTGCTGTCCGAACCGTGATAGGCTTACCTCGTCGAACTTGTGGCTGCAATCCGTTTTCCACTGGCATCTAAATCTGTTTCCTATATTGCTTGCGCATCTTTCTCATTACGTGCGAGAATGATCTACAACGTTAGTACGTCGTTTCCGACCAATCTGCGGCAACGTTATGGCAAAAGGCCTGCGAATCCCGCACGAGAGTAAGGACACTCTGTTACGAATAACAGCTTTTCATTTGTCTGTCAAGAAGAAAATGAAAAAAGTCCTCAATTCATCAGCGCGGGTACGAGCACGCAAGCGTCGTGCCAAAGTTCTTAGACGGAAACCACTTGGAGGATGTTACAGTCCGTTAGTTGAAATGATTCGCTCTAGGCCTAGTGGCACAGGGCCAGCCCAAAGCCCTTCGTCAGCGAGCGTAATGCCTGCGCCAAACTGTGGGTCGACTCTTCGGTATTGGAAAGCCCAAAGCTCACTCGGATAGTGCCCCTGATCTGGTCATCATGGACACCAAGAGCGGTCAAGACATGACTAGGCTCCGTGCTGTGGCTGCTACATGCTGCACCGCTGCTGATTCCGAATCCCAAGGCGTCAAGCTCGACGACGAGGGATTCGCCCAGTACACCAGGGAAACTTAAGCTTAAGATGGCTGGTGAAAACGCAGCATCATTGCTCGGTTCAACCTGAAGGGCTTCGAGAACAATCTCCTTCCGCTTCCAGAATCGACGACGATTCTCCTCCTGCATAACCAGAGCTATTTCGAGTGCGGTCGTCATAGCCGCGATTCCAGCAACATTTAAGGTCCCGGCTCTGAGCCCAAGTTCGTGCTCGCCGCCAAAAAGGTAGGGCTGTAGTGTGTAAGGATCCTGTGCATAGAGAATGCCTACTCCCTTCGGCCCCCCAAACTTGTGGGCACTGAGGGTCGCGTAGGAGAGTTTCGCAAGATCAAAGTGAACTTTACCGATGGCTTGGGTGAGATCGGAATGAAGTGGGACTCCATCGGCTGCGCTTAGAATGGCCCCAGTCTCGTTGTTCACCCTCATAACACTCTGCAAAAGGGCCCGTTCTGGTTCATTGAGGTAATAGCCGACATTGCCCAGGGTCTCCGCCCCGTAGTGCAGGGCGGGTTCCCGCATTGAAGAGTGTTCAAA
This sequence comes from Fimbriimonadaceae bacterium, assembly GCA_020849075.1. Taxonomy (GTDB): domain Bacteria; phylum Armatimonadota; class Fimbriimonadia; order Fimbriimonadales; family Fimbriimonadaceae; genus JAFLBD01. The sequence goes on from JADLGZ010000027.1 coordinate 4,801, forward strand.
TGGGGATATCGCTAGGTCATCTTTGTAGACATGAGCCAGCCAGTTGTTTCCCTCCGTGGCACCGCTTGTAAAGATGATTTGGGAGGGATCCTCGGCGCCGAGGGCATGGGCACAACGAACTCGGCAGTCGTCGACCATGGACATGGCTTCGCGGCCAAGTTCGTGTAGGGAGTGCGAATTGGCGCAGGAGAGCCAATCCAGCATCACCTTACGAGCTTCCGGTAATAGGAAGGTAGTTGAGGCGTGGTCGAAGTAGTTTTCGGGTTTCAACTAGGCTCTGATGGCGAGCGCTTCCTTGACCAACCCAGCTACTTCGCTCGTCTTGTCGGCAACCTTTGCCCCCGCTGCGAGTA
>JADLGZ010000028.1 GCA_020849075.1 Fimbriimonadaceae bacterium
CAAACCCCGCTGGAAGCAAGGCCAAATAGGGAGGCGTTGACGCGGCTCGCCGAGTCTCCGGGTAGGCCGCATCAGATAAATCGCCATACAAAGACAGAATCCGGCTTACAGATCAACTCTCGCTCCTCAGTAAACTTAGGATGTGCTTGGCATGGTTAGCCTTGTGTATGATTCTTTGGCGGTCACTGACCTTGAGTGGGTGTTGCCTGACTTGCAAGCAGCGGGCGTACAAGCGACTTTCTTCGTTCATGGCGAGCTGATCACAAACGACATTGCCTCGTGGAAACAGGTAGTCAGTAGCGGCCATAAATTGGGGAACGGTGCCGTACTCGCTATAACCAGCTTTTTGGAACAGATGCAGCCCGCCGATATTGCGGATGAAATCGATGATTTGAACATCCTCATCCGAGAAGTCGCTGGCTCCGAAGCGGTTACCCCAACCGCTCTGCCAAGCGCATCGGGGAGACTTGATACATTCAGTCTCGCAACTGGCGAGTTGGTGAGCGTGGTGGCTGTCGGAGCAAGCGCAGCCCCTGCCTTGGAAGCAGCGAGAGAGCGGGCCTCCGGCCCCGATCCGGTAATACTCGCGTTTCATCAGCCGCATCCGCAAGCCCACAAACAAGTGTTGGATTGGCTTGCGGAGCATTCCTCCGGTCATTCAAAAAGCTAAATCAGGGCGGTTCCAAAGGTACACTCTTCAAAACCTCCTCCGCTCACACTTTTGTGCGCGTCCTTTTGCCTGGGGGTTTTCCAAGCAAGGGGCTATGACGAAGTACATTTTTGTAACCGGCGGCGTGGTGAGCAGCATCGGTAAAGGTATTGCCACCGCCAGTATTGGGCGCCTTTTACGAAACCGAGGCTACACGGTTGCCCCAGTTAAGCTGGACCCCTATATTAATGTTGATGCGGGCACGATGAACCCATTTCAACACGGTGAGGTTTTCGTAACTGAAGATGGTGCCGAGACTGACTTAGACCTTGGACATTACGAGCGTTTCATGGATGTCTCCTGTTCGCATGGCAGTAGCGTCACGACCGGAAAGGTGTACCGCAATGTCATTGAGGCCGAACGTCGCGGTGATTACCTTGGCGGCACCGTTCAAGTAATCCCCCACGTAACCCAAGAGATCAAGCGTTTGATTGTTGATGCTGGTAAGCAACAAGAGGCCGATGTGGTCATTGCTGAAGTCGGAGGTACCGTCGGTGACATTGAAAGTCTCCCGTTCTTGGAGGCTATTCGGCAGATGAAGAAAGATGCTGGAGCTGAGAACGTGCTTTATGTCCATGTCTCCTTTGTGCCAACCGTTGGGCCCTGGCACGAGGTTAAGACCAAGCCAACCCAGCACAGCGTCATCAAGTTACGCGAAATCGGTATCTCGCCTGATGTGCTCGTATGTCGAAGCGAAGTTCCACTTGGTGAAGATGTTAAGGAGAAGATCAGCCTCTTTTGCGATGTTCCGGTGAACGCCGTCATTGAGAGCCTAAACGCACCAACTATCTATGAAGTCCCCCTCAACTATGAGGACTTGGGGCTGGGAACCTATATTAGCGAACGACTTGGGCTCGAACAACGCGACGCAAACCTAGCAGAGTGGGAAAAGATTGTTGAGATCCTGAAGCACCCGCGCGAAAAATGCCGAATTGCCATCGTTGGCAAGTACACCGAGAACGGTGATGCATATAAGAGCATCGCCGAGGCGCTGGTCCATGCTGGCATCCCGAACAACGCCAAGGTTGATATTGAGTGGATTGAAAGCGACACGCTAGAGAGCGGCATTCCCCCGCAAGAGCTATTGCAGGGTTGCGATGGGCTGATCGTCGCTCCAGGATTTGGTTCACGGGGGATCGAAGGCAAAGTTGAAGCCGTTAAGTGGGCGCGGGAACAAGGCTTGCCGTTCTTGGGAATTTGCCTCGGAATGCAAGTCGCGGTCATAGAGTTTGCCCGCAATGTGTGCGGCCTTCAGGGGGCCAATAGCGAAGAAATGGAGCCAAAGGCGCCCTACTCGGTTGTCCACCTGCTGCCTGAGCAGAAGGGCATTACCTCGAAGGGCGCAACCATGCGGCTGGGTTCGTACCCGTGCAATCTGGTAAACGGCACCATTTCACAGAAGCTTTATGGCTCGGCCAAGATCACGGAACGCCATCGCCATAGATTTGAAGTCAACAACGACTTCCGCGAATTGTTCACCGAACACGGCATGGTCATTAGCGGGGTATCGCCTGACTACCGCCTTGTGGAAATGGTGGAGATTCCATCACACCCGTTCTATGTCGCGACCCAGGCTCACCCTGAGTTTAAGAGTCGGCCTAATCGCCCTCATCCTCTTTTTGCCGGCTTGGTGAAGGCGGCCTTGGCTCGGGCAAAGAAGAACGACTCGGCGGCAATAGAGGCTTGACCGCGGTAGGCCTAAGATTAGGCACCTGGGGCAGACAAAAGCCTATCCTCCGACGCGGGCGACGTCTGCTTTCATTTGGTGCTTGAGATCTTCCCCGCAGTTGAACTTGATCTGTTCTCTTACAAAGGTCTCGAAGCTCAGTTCAACGGGCGCCCCGTAGATTTCATCGCCGGGATAATCAAGAAGGTAGGCCTCGGTGGTCACCGGATTTTCGCCGAAAGTCTCGCTCCGGCCGACGCTGATTGCGGCTCGAAAAGTCCCGATTGGAGTACGACAGGAGCCAGCATATACTCCCTCCTTTGGTAGCAGACCATTAGTCGAACGTGCCAGGTTAACGGTCGGAAACCCAAGCTCACGCCCACGCTTGTGGCCCGTAACGACAACCCCCGCGATGCTGAAAGGGCGACCGAGGTAGCGAGCGCCCAGCTCTACCTCTCCCCTCTGAACGGACTGGCGCACTAGTGAGCTACTGATCCGCTTCCCGTCGAGAAGGATCTTCGGCACCACCACTGTTTCAATCCGCTCGGCTAACCACTCCGGCGTTCCCTGTCGATTGTGCCCAAAAGCAAAGTCATCCCCCATGACAATCTGATTAGCTCTTAAGCAACCGATAAGGATTGTGTCTAGGAAGCCCTGCGCTGATACCTCGCTTAGCGCCTTGTTGAAGGGCAGGATCACGCAAACAGACGCCCCTGCTTGCCTCATATTGATGACATTCTGCTCCAGGGTCCCGATTTGAGGCGGTACCTTGTCGGGCGCGAGAATCGTCGCCGGGTGACGATCAAATGTAACAATCACCGCCGGCTGCTCCCGCTTCTTCGCTTCATCCGTGGTCTTTGAAATCAAAGCTCGATGCCCAAGGTGTACGCCATCAAATGTGCCAACTACGACAGTGGACGACTTCCACTCTGGGTGGATATTCTCGATGCCGAAATGAACAAGCAAAGTGGCTCCTATTATGGCGGCGACTGCGCTAAGGCAAGTACGTGACCATCAAGATCGGCAACATAACCGACACAATCGCCCCAGTTTTTGAGACTGACCGGGCTCAGCAACTTGCCACCGGCGGCAAGGGCTCGATCAACCCATGCTTGTGCGCTATCAACGCTCAGATAGAGCTCCGCCCTGGGTATTTGGTCAGCTAGGTCTGGGTCCTGGATTGCATCACCCAGGAGCCTCCGAATTCCACTTGCTGGCATGAGTCCCAAGACAACTCGGTCCCGAAGTTCAAATTCGGTCATGCCCGGAACATTCAGGGTTGGTTCGCAAGCAAGCACTGCCTTGTAGAAGGCGGTAGCCTGATCCTGGTCCTTGACGTACAAGATGAACTCGATTCGATTCAAGTGATTGTCCTAAGGAGTTGAGTCGTGCCATGCCTCACTGGATCAACTACGGGCCAACCCGTTTCTGCTTCAAGTTTCCTAACAGCACTTTGGGCTGCAGCATCATCTAGGTGTCCACAGTTCAATGCAATACCAACCGTCACCGGGCGCGGGAAGGTGCCCTGAGCTTCGGCGAGGTCTTCGTACATCTTCGCAAAGCCGCGAAGTTCCGGAATTGCAACCTCGGGCACTCTGGCCAAGGTCTGTTGCCCGGCGCGATGGCAGAGCACCAGATGGGTCGGCACGGAACCTCGAATGAGGGGCAATGTCGCGGTGCTGCCTGGGTGAATCAACGACCCCTGACCCTCAACGAAAATCATCTCGGCATCGGGATACCGTATGACTTCTCGCTCGATTGCTCCACTCGCGAAATCAACGCGTACTGCATCAAGGGGCACCCCGCTTCCGACCACCGTTATTCCAATTTGGCCCGTTGCCACAAACTCGGCCGCAATGCCTTTTCGACGAGCTTCCCTCCACATCTCGAGCCCAGCGGTCATCTTGCCCACCGCCATGTCAGTACCAATAAACAAAATCCTCTTGCCGGGCAAATGGCCTGCACGGCCCTTGTTGGTTTCCAAGCCCAAGGGTTCGACGCGAATATCCCACACGCGGGATGGGTCAGAGTAACGCGTTCCCAAGAGATCGTGTAAACCGTTGACGAGAATCATCCCTAATTCCCAAGCCCGATCAATACTGGGATACCATTCAGCCGGGATTTTCCCTCCACCTGGCGCAATTCCCAGAACAAACACTTCCGCTCCCAGCGCGTGGGCCTCGTCCACGGTGGCGACGACGGGACATGGTCGCGGAATGCCCGTTACGTCTGCGGCATCTCGACCGGCGTAGTCCGGATCAACGACGCAAACGATTGGATTGGGTGAGTAGCGCAATACGCCGTAACCCATCTTCCCAGAAATGTCAGTGAGCGCTCCTGCCATGTAGAGTGCAAGTCGCTTTCCCTCAATTTGCATAGGCGTTTCCCGAGTACCAAGCTCCGTGACCCGGCTTTTCGGGCGGCACGACAACGCCGTCCACCATTGGCGCACCTTCACATGGGTCGGGATTCAAGTTGATCTGGCTGTCGAGGTCAATGTGATCGAACAATTCTCCTAGGGCGGCACCGGCAGAAATGGCACAACTTGATTCGCCCATGCAGCCAATCATCGTCTGCAGACCGTGGGCCCGCGCCGTGTGGATAATCCGAAGCGCTTCCGTAAGGCCTCCGCACTTCATCAACTTCAGGTTCACGCCATCAACCTTTCCGGCGAGCTTCGGCACATCGGATGAAACATGGCATGACTCATCGGCAAAGAGCGGCAGGGGCCGCCCTTCGTAGAGGTGAGGCAAATCAGCTTCATAGCCCTTTGCCAGGGGTTGCTCAACATAGTCGCAATCCCGCTCGGCCAGCCATTGCATCATCGCCTTCGCGTCGTCCACCGACCATCCGCCATTCGCGTCAACGCGATAGCGAATGCCGTAGGGTCGGGAGCAATCCACCGCGGCGAGGTAGTTCTCTTTGTCGGCTTCGATTCCATCAGGAGACCCGAGCTTGATCTTGAGGTACTTGCCACCGGTACGGCTAAGAATTTCGGGGACGCGTTCACGAACTATATCCGGCGGGTTTATACCGATCGTCACACTGGTAGGGACACTGCGATTACTCAGCCCGAACACGCGATAGAGTGGCATGTTAAACTTCTTTCCAAGCAAGTCCCACAGGGCCATATCCAAGGCAGCAATAGCACTCGGGTTTACATCAAGTTCTCGAGCCTTACGGTCAACCTCGTTGATACTGAGGCCTTGGATGCCGCTATCAATAAGCGCCTGCAATTGCGTTTGAGCAATGGGTGCCAATGTGTCGTCAAAACCCGTTCCCGGTGCACATTCACCAAGGCCAATGTGACCCGCCGAATCCTCAACTTCGACAAATAGATTATCGGAGCCCGTGCTAACGCCCCGGCTAATGGCTAATGGATAGAGCTTGGTCAGTCGGAGAGTGCGAAAGCGAACGGTCACCTTAGCAGCAGTCGCAGTTCGAGCAGCCTTCCTCGCACGGACAATTCCCAGCCGCGCAGCAGGGGCAAATGGCGCCCTCAGCACATCCCTTGCAGGTGCAGTTCTCACAGGTACAGGTTTCGTTGCTCATAGCACCCTCAGTTTACACCGTTCCTTACGCTTGGTTACAGGGTAGATTGGCACAACGGCCGTGAAAGACATCGCTCCCGTTCTAACTCCCGAGAAGGTTGTGATCACATACCGGATCGCCGGCGTAAATGCGAGAATGGGCGCTCAACTGTTGGATTGGTTTATCATCGCCGTCGGCCTATACATCGTGGCGATGATTGCTGGCCTCACTTCAATCATTGCTTCGGACGTAGTTTGGGCTGTCTTCATGGTCTTTGCCGCCGCCTTTCCGTTCCTCTATTTCATTCTCCTGGAAGGTCTCCTGAATGGCCAGACTCTGGGCAAAAAAGCCCTGCGTTTGAGGGTCGTAATGGCTGAAGGAACTCCAGTTAGCTTCTTTGCCGCGACCTTTAGGAATCTCCTGCGCCCAGCGGACATGCTTCCGGGTTTTCCCTTTGTCGGACTCGTTGCGATGTTTGTGACGCCAAAGTTCCAACGGGTGGGCGATATCGCGGTCGGTACGATCGTCATTCACGAGCCACCTGCGATGATGCAGTTCACCCCCGCTCCCTATAAATACGGGACGCACCCATTGGAACACCATATCGGTAGCTTGAGACTCATGCAAATGAGTGACTACCTGGTGCTGAAACGCCTCTGCGACCGCTATCCGTACTTAACGCAAGAGACCCAAGCACGGCTTACGAGTGAGATTTGGGCGCCGTTTGCTGCTAAGCACCGAATTGTTGTGGCGGGAGTGCATCCCATCTATCTCATGGAAGCGGTCGTAATGAAATACGGCCGGCAGCAGGAGCTGGTGTGATCCTCTGGGAATCGCGTGGAAGGCTTGGTGGGAAACGGGGGTGAATCGCGTGGGGGCGGGTTGGGGGAAACTGAGGTTGCCTAAGAACCATGTGGCCCATGAGGATTTCGGAGCGGTTTCCACAGGATACTGGTTGAACCTGCGGCAGGCTAGATTTCCACTTTTCCTACGCCATCATCATCCTCATCATTTATATATATATTCTGTTTTTTCTGAGGACTATCGCCAGTGAGTTTGTCCAAGTTAGTCCTGTCTCATTACCGAAACTTTGAGGTTCAAGAGTGGGTTCCATCGTTGGGGGTCAATCTTGTCGTCGGTAGAAATGCTCAAGGAAAGACAAACTTACTTGAAGCAGTCGGACTGCTATCTACTGGTCGTATCTTGCGGAGTGTAAAGGACGATTCAGCGGCCATCAGGATTGATTCAGACGTAGCCGAAGTTAGGGGTGAGGTCGCCAATTCCGGGACCGAACTGAAAGTAGTTCTGAGGCGTGGGCAGCGGAGGCGTGGCTACCTTAATGGAGTTGGACTAGCCAGGACGTCCGACTTGCTTGGAAGGCTTCCCACGGTGGTCTTTAGCCAATCCGATATGGCCATAGTTCGAGGAGATGCCAGCGAGCGAAGGCGCTTCCTTGACCTGGAACTTTCGCAGATGTATCCGGTTTACCTACGTCACTTGGCCGCTTACAAACGAGCCCTTGAGCAACGTAACGCACTTCTCAAGCAAGCCCAGACCATGCAAATTGAGAGCGAGAGCTTCGAGATTTGGGAGGCCCAGCTTGCCGAACATGGTCTGGCGTTACGTGAATACCGAATCCGATTCATTGATGAACTTGGTAGGCGATCTCCACAGGTGCATGCGGGGCTAAGCCGAGGTGAGGTGCTCCGTTTAGCCTACGAGGTCGTGGACGAGATATCGTTGGTGGACAGCCTAAGCCAAGGTCGGGCTCGCGATATTCACCGAGGGTCTACCCAAACGGGTCCGCATCGCGATGACTGCGCGATTTTCGTGAACGAAAAGATGATGCGCATCTACGGCTCTCAGGGTCAGCAACGAACGGCGGTGCTGTCACTGAAATTGGCCACCATAGAGTTGGTCGAGCAAGCACTGGGTAGGCCGCCAATCATCCTGCTGGATGATGTACTGAGCGAACTCGATATTGTGCGGCGTGAACAACTTTTGGAAGTCGTTCTCCAGACCAAGACGCAAACCGTTTTGACCTGCACTGAAGCAGATCAGGCAGGAGATTCAATCCAAAAGAATGCGTCCATTTTTGCAGTGCAAGCTGGTAACGTTACGCCACTGTGAGGCGATTGGCGGATGTGTTAGGTGAGTCAGTTGGTCGGCGAGAGGTCATGCGGGCGGCACGGGCTCAAATCATGTTCCAGCGGTGGGAGGAAGCCGTGGGTGGCCACCTCGCCAAGAATACTAAACCCGATCGCTTCGAAAAGGGAACGCTTTGGATCGCCGCATCAGGCAGTGCGTGGGCTCAAGAAGCGATGCTCCAAAAGGATGTCATTCTGGAACGCTTGAACAATATGGCGGGGGAAGAGCTGTTCAGCGACCTTCGCGCTGCGAGAGCCATCAGAAAGGCCCGAGAGGACTAGCTTGAGGCGTGAGCTTGAGGGGAGGCCCTTGATTTGGCTCGCGCTGGCCCTCATGGGTGGCATGGCGGCCCACTTCTATCCGGTTTACGCCTTTGTTGGCTTAGGATGCCTATTGGTCGATCGGAGAGCTGGCCTTTGGGCCATTGGATTGGGCTTCGCGATCCTTGGGGTCATTCTCGGCCCTCGTCAACCAACCTTGATTGTTGAACGGGGTGATTTTGGCGGGGCCGTTAGTGTTGTTTCAGCACCGAGGCCGAACCGGAATGGTGAAGGCGCAATTGTTGTGGCGGGTGGCCAACGATTGGTCATGTACTACGGTGC
>JADLGZ010000029.1 GCA_020849075.1 Fimbriimonadaceae bacterium
CAACAATCTTTGTTGAAGTGGGTGGCGGCAGTGTCCAAATCGCCCTATGCCAAGAGCAGGAAATTACCTATCAAGCCTCGCTACCCATCGGCACGGGCCGCCTCCTAGCCAGCACGGGCCTGATCCAACCTGCAACTAGCGACCACCTTAACCAGCTCATAGCGGCAACTCGGACCCAATGGGAGGCCTGCCCGCAACCGAGCAGTAAGGCTACCGTCGTAGCCAGCGGCGGCATTGCGCGAGGAATTATGCGAGCTCTCCATCCAGATGGAGAGCGATTGATCCAACTCTTTGAATTGGAATACCTAATGCAATCAGTAGCCGGGCTGGAAGTCAGGGAAATCGTGCGCCGTTACCGAGTGAAGGAAAAGCGCGCCGGGAGCCTATTGCCGGGCACGATTGTCTTTCATGAAATGATGCGCCACTTCGGCCAAGGCCAGTTCCTCGTTAGCGAATACGGTGTTCGAGAAGGTGCCATCCTTGAAATGGCCCAAGCCGGAGTCACGAAATGAGCCTGCCCAAGCGAATGGCCACCGATCAAACCAGCGACAGGTACATCAACCGCGAGTTCAGTTGGATTCAGTTCAACCGCCGAGTCTTGGCGGAAGCCGTAAATACGAAGAATCCCCTTCTGGAACGGCTCAAGTTCCTCGCCATATTTGAGTCGAACTTGGATGAGTTCTACATGGTAAGGGTCTCCGGCCTGATTGAACAATACGAAGGCGGCGTCATTACCCTCACCCCCGACGGACTCACTCCCGGTGAACAACTCACCATGATCGCCGAAGCGGTGCGTCCCCTACGAAGGGAAGCCGCTGACCTGTGGAATCACTCCTTACGTCCTGAGCTAGAAAAAGCCGGCATCGAGCTAAAGAGCTGGCGGGAACTTTCTGACCGTCAACAAACGGACATGGCAGAATACTTCCGCACGGATATCTTCCCTGTCAGCACCCCTATCTTGGTGTACCCCGTTCAGGGTGTTCCTTTCATTTCAAACCTTTCGCTCAATCTCGCCGTGCTCCTCAAGGACGGGACCGAAGGCATCAAACTCGCCCGGGTGAAGGTGCCAACGGGTACTCCCCGCGCGATCCGCTTGAATCCCAAGGGGCACCAGTATCTCCTTCTTGAGGACTTGATCCAAGCCAACCTTCAGGCTTTCTTTCCGGGTGTCGAGATCGTCGGATCCTATCGCTTCCGTGTAATCCGAGATGCCGACTTTGAGATCAAGGAGTTAGAGGCTTCCGATCTGCGGAGCGCGATTGAGCAGTCGCTCTTTGAACGACGCATGGGGGCTCCCGTTATGATGGAGGTAGAGAAAGGCACACCAACCGAGATCCTTGAGATTCTTAAGAAGCTTCTGAGCCTCGACCAGAGCGATGTATTTGAAGTGGATGGCTTGCTCGGGATGGATGTTCTACATCAATTCGCCCGGATTGACAAACCAGCCCTGCGTTACCCCACCCACACTCCTTACAACGCTGAAGTCCTCAGCCACAGCGCTTCCCTCTTCGAGGCTATTAGGGAGCGAGACATCTTGGTTCACCTACCGTTTGATAGCTTTCACAGCATTGAAAAATTCGTTTCATCGGCGGCGACCGACCCCGCTGTAGTCGGCATCAAGCAGACCCTGTATCGGGTAGGTGCTCAATCACCGATTATTGAATCACTTCTGGCCGCAGCAGAAGCGGGCAAACAGGTGGCAGTTCTTGTCGAACTTAAAGCCCGATTCGATGAAGTCAATAATCTCGCCTGGGCCCGCGAATTGGAACGCAAGGGCGTCCACGTCAGTTACGGCTTTCCCGATATGAAGGTGCATTGTAAGCTCTGCTCCGTCGTCCGTCGAGAATCTGGCAAGCTACGGACTTACGCTCACATTAGTACCGGTAACTACAACCCGGCCACAGCCCGCTCCTACACAGACCTTGGGCTTCTTACCGCCGACACAGAAATCACCCAAGACGTCAACGAAGTCTTCAACTACCTGACTGGGTTCTCGCGCCAGACTGAGTACCGCAAGCTCCTAGTGGCCCCCCACTCCCTGCGCGATCAGATCATCGAGCGAATTGAGCGCGAGGCTACGTTCCACGAACAAGGGCGAATCATTATCAAGCTCAACGCCCTTGTTGACCCCGAATCAATTGATGCCTTGTACGCGGCCTCGCAAGCGGGGGTCGAGATTGACTTGATCGTAAGAGGTGCGTGCTGCTTACGCCCCGGGGTTCCCGGAATGAGCGAACGTATCCGCGTAAAGAGTATCGTTGGCCGCTTCCTGGAACATTCACGCATCTACTACTTTGGCAATGGCGGCGAGCCGGAAGCTTTTATTGGCTCAAGTGATCTCATGCGGAGGAACCTGGATCGTCGCATCGAAGTTCTCGTGCCCATCAAGGACTCTGCCCTCGTTGCAATGCTCCATGACCGACTCTTAGAGGCGTATCTGTGCGACAACACAAACTCGTGGCTAGAGCTATCAGATGGTGAGTATGAGCGCGTGCCCGACGCAGGATTCTCCGCCCAAGAAGCGCTGATGAAGATTCCCTTTACGGAACTGCAATTTTGAGCTAGATCACGCTTCGATAGCCGCTCGACCAGCGGTAGCAAGACAGGTGGCCAACCGATCAATTTGGGCCTTCGTTCTTACTTCGGTTACCGCGATCAAGAGACAATTCTTTAACTCGGGATCCACCTCTCCGAGCGGTAACCCGGCCATGATTCCTTCTTGAAGCAAAGCATCCCGGACTTCCCCAGCATCACGCCCCAAGTCCACCACGAATTCGCCAAACACCCGCCCTGAAAACTTTAGCTTGAATCCCGCTTCCGTCAACCGCTGGATGGCGTATTGCGTGTTGCGCACGGTCGTCTCCGCTACCGACTGCAAACCGGTCTTCCCCATCGCGGACAGGTAAACCGTTGCCGCCAAGGCCATGA
>JADLGZ010000030.1 GCA_020849075.1 Fimbriimonadaceae bacterium
AGCGCAATGCTGCACTTCATTTCGGGAGTGATGTCTCGCTCATGAACCATTACGCCGTTGTTCATTGCGGCCAACTCGTCCCCATCAAGGGACCTATCTTGAACGATGGGGCCTTCATAGTGCAGGATGGCAAGATCGTCTGGGTTGGGCCGACCGATGCCGCTCCCGCAGATCTGCCAACAGTGGACGCAGAAGGGAAGGTCGTGACTCCGGGGCTAGTTGACGCGCACACCCACACCGTTTTTGCTGCCAATCGGGTCGAGGAGTTTGAAATGCGATCGCGTGGGGCAACCTATCAGGAGATCGCCGAAAATGGCGGTGGGATTCGATCCACGATGGAGGCAACCCGGCAAGCCGCCGATTTGGAGGCGCAGGTCCGGGCTCATCAGTTACGGCTCGTTCGAAATGGTACGACGACCTTTGAGACGAAGACCGGCTACGGTCTATCGCCCAAATTGGAATTGCAGCATCTTGACCTAGCTGACGCAGGGGTGGCTACGGTCCGGAAAACGTTCCTGGGAGCCCATGCCCTTCCGCCCGAGTTTGAAGGCGACGTTAAGGGCTATATCGCCGCGCTAACCCAAGTCCTGCCAGAGGCAAAAGCCAAAGGGGCCAGTGCGGTTGACGCCTTCATCGAGCCCGGCTACTTCACCCCAGATGCTATCCGCCCTTACTTGGAAGCGGCGAAGAGTCTAGGATTGGGCATTCACTTGCACGTGGACCAGCTAGGCCCTCATCAGGGGGCTCAGTTTGCCGCTGAAATGCTTGCTACAACGGCTGACCATCTCGAGTTCTCCGATGAAGCAGGAATTCGAGCTCTCATGCGGGCGGGGGTGACTCCCGTCCTCCTTCCTGCGTCCGTTTATGGCCTCGGCAAAGGGAAGTATCCGGATGCGAAAGCGATGATGAAGGCGGGCATGGCCTTTTGTTTGGCGACGGATTACAACCCAGGTAGCTCTCCGACTTCTAGCCTACCTTTCGTCATGGGCTTAGCCTGCCGATATATGGGGATGTCTCCGGCTCAGGCGCTCGTCGCTTGTACGATGATTCCGAGTACTGTTCTTGGACTACAGGGGCAAAAGGGGGCAATTGACGTCGGATGTGACGCCGACTTCGTGATTTGGCCGTATAAGGATTACCGTGAGATTGCCTATTGGATCGGCGACGTTCTGCCAGAACGGGTCGCCATCGCTGGCAAATTTGTTTAGCTATGCCCCACCACCTCCGTACCGAGCGACACCGGCGGAAGCGCAACCGTATCCGGTTCGCTCGGATCGCGCGGTACGCCAACCCCAAGTATCACTGGCGCAAGCTGCTTGAGGACATCAAGTCTGCCAAAGCGGGGCTGAGAATGTGGCAATTAGATAATGCCAAGTCGGAAGCGGAACTCCGGGGGGCCATTCGAGGCAAGCTGTTTGCGACCTTTTTGGCGGGTACCCCGATCGCTGGAATTGGATCACCCGCAGGTTACGCAATCCAAATTTGGTCGAACGATCCGATGCTGGGTGTAGCGTGCGGTGTATTGCTCGCCAACCTACTGGGCTTGATCGCCTTTCAGATCATTTGGGGATCCACGAACCGAGCGTTCTACGAGAAGCGGTACGGGGGCCGGAGCCACCGATGGGCTGCGCTGTTCCATGACTTGTGGCCTATGCAATGGAAATCCATCAAGATCGCCCTCTTCATGAACATTTTTCTTTTGCCTCTGGCTTGGGTAGTTACTGCGCTTCTTCATTGGGCTTTCCCCAACGGGTTGCGTTTCATCCCCATCGGCTTCCTTCTGAGTGCGGCTGAGGCCGTTTTTATCCAGACAACAACTCTGCGACTACTGGGGGACCTGTTCGAGCGACACTCTAGGGTTTTAGCACGGCACTATTCACCTTCTCTTGACTCGTGCCCAGTTCAAGAAGAGTGCTAACGATGTCTTGGGCGGCATTAGGTAGCCCGAACGATCGAGCCTTGGCCCTCATGGCGGCCAGCCTTTCGGGGTGGTCGAGCAAGTCACGGGCAACCTGCACAAGTTCATCAACTGTGGAAGCCTCCGCGCCCGCACCTTCCTTCACCAAGAACTCTGCATTGCCCTCTTCTTGACCCGGAATGAGGAAAGGATGAAAGACAAGCATCGGGCAACCCACAGCGAGGCACTCGCTGGTGGTCAGGCCGCCGGGCTTGCTGATCAGAAACTCGCTTGCATGCATTCGTAGCGCCATTTCTTCTTGGCTAATGTGGCCCCGAACTTTCACGACGACCTTGCTATTAAAGGGCATCTTGAGCGCCCGTCGTTCGATATCGCGCCTCCGCGCTTCATTTCGCCCGCAAATGACCTCTAGGTGAATATCTCGGTCCAATGCTAAGAGCGCCTTTAGGGCCGAGGCGAAGGGCCCCCCGCCGATTCCGCCGCTTGTGATCGTAATGATTCGGGCTCCGGGCTTGCAGCCGGTACTGCGTTCAATCTCTTGGCGCGAAAATGACTTCGCGAATACCGGATGAATGGGAATTCCGGTGATCGTGGTCATGTTGCCGGCTCCGGCATGGCGCTCTTCAAGAATCTGCTTGGACCATGCACTGGGGACGAAAAAGTGGTCAGGCTCACCCCGGAGCCACATGAGATGAGGGTAGAGGTCGGTGACAACTATGGCCATGCGAAACCCAAACTCTTTCCGCAGCTCGGCAAGGCGCGGCTGAGGAAGGGAATGGGTGCAAACGACCCAATCTGGGCGCTCTTCTACGAGGAGCTTCCTCAGCTTGAAGAGGAAGCCGAAGTCCATTTGGGTCTGGACTTTGTATGAGATATTGGGTTCATCACTGACTTTGTACAGATGACCCCAGGAGCTTGGCGCACGACGGACAACCATTTCGTACCCGCCGCCGTACCACATCTGAAAGGCCTTGGGAGCGTATTTGAGGGCATCAACGTAGCGACCATGTATCCCGCGCTCACGGCACACGGCCTCAATGGCCCTAGCCGCCGAAATATGACCATTACCGGTGCTCGCCGATAGAATCAGAATCCTCATGCTCGCTTGGTCTCCATTTTATCGGCTCGGCGCAATAAGAGTTTGAAGAGTCGGGCGCGATGTTGGCGCTGGAGAAAGATCGCGTACACGTTGAGGTAACCAATCCCGATCATCACGGCAACGCCAAGCCAATACGGCTTGGCCAAGAACGCGATGGCAAAGGGGAGATGCTCCACGATGCCCAGAAGGTGCACCGTCTCGCTTGTTCGAGTACCCTTTTCAAATTCATCCAGTTGCTCAATACTGGGGTTCTTCAGATAGTTGGGAGCTTGGGCTTTGGCCTCCTCACTGGCACCCGACTCAATGAGTCCCGTCAGCCAATAGACAAACGACCGATAGCTTTGCACACCGATCCGCTCATAGAAACGCTCGCTCTCAAAGGGCAAAGGGCGGAAATACCAGTGAGTGAGTTCTTGGCGTGTGCGCAGGTAAGGCGATTCCAAGTCGGCAACGCCGTCCGTGAGAGCTTCGGGGTGGTCCAACCATTCGGTTAACAGGGCGCGTTTGTATCGCTCAATCGGTACGATCAGGAAGTGGTGCGCCGTGATGAGGATGGCAAAGAACCCCAAACCCGGGAAGTTACCGGCCCAGCATGTGATCACGAGGCCAAAGTAGATCAGGGCGCACATCGCATTCACGACCTCGCTGTACTGCCCCCGTAGGAGTCGTTTGAGAACATAAGCCCGGGGGAGGGTGTCGCCCACTCCATAACGTTCGATGGGTGGTTCATGAAACACCCCTGCGAGTTGGCGATCAACCCATCGGATACCGATGTATTCATAAATGCGACCGCTAACCTCCCAAGGAAAGAGGCGCAAGTACCATCGGATAAATGTAGGGAACAGGCCGCGCATCAGGACGGGAAGGGAAGGCTTGGCTCTGGTTTAGACGTGATCGCACCCTCAAATGTCGCGCGCAAGTCCGCCCAGTGCACCAGCTCTAGCCGACCATCCAAGTGCTCAACGAGGGCGGTGCAGTGCTTCATCCAGTCTCCCGTATTAATGTAAAGGGCCCCCGTCTCGTGCTCAACGAATGCTGGCTTGTGGATATGCCCGCAGACGACTCCGTCGTATCCTGCATTCTTGGCATCCACGGTGATGCGGTCAACAAAGTTTGTGAAGTACTGGACGAAGTCCTTCACTCGTTTCTTGGCGAGGCCGCTGAAGTCGCTCGGAGGGCGTCCGAGCCGCTTGGCCCAGCGGTTCCAGAAGACGTTGAAACCACCGAGGCCCTCGTGCACCCAGGCTCCAAGATAAGCCAACCATTTCAGGGTGGTGACGCTTCGGTCGAGATAGTCACCATGGATGACCCAGAGGCGCTTGCCCTCGAGGGTCGTATGGCAAAACTCATGATCAACGTGGATATTGCCAAACCCAATTCCGTTGAGCCGCCGGAACTCACTATCGTGATTCCCCGGAGTCAGGTACACATCGGTGCCCTGCCGTGCTTTGCTTAGAATGCTACTGACGATATCGGTGTGTTCTTGGCGCCACTTGCCTTTCTTTCGGCTGACCCACATATCCATGATGTCTCCCACCAGATAGAGGGTTTCGCAATCCGTATTGACGAGGAAGGTCTGGATAGCTTCGGCGTTGCAGGTTATCGACCCCAGATGGAGATCGGAGATGAAGACCGCACGGTATTGGAAGCGCATCTCTTACCCTGTAGACGAATGACGCTAGGTTACCAGAGGGTTGAAAGTCAAACTAGGACCATTTCGTCGTTCTGATTGCCTACAATAGAACGGGGTGCAAAGCGCGAAGAACTTCCTCGTTGCGGGGGGCCAAGGCATGAAGCTGGATATCTTCGTGTTCCTGCTGAATCTGGGCCTGATGCCTTGGCTTTCGGCCCAGTTCCGGGAGGTCGTGCGAGGAGTAGCCGCGGGTGACCCGACCGCAAACTTCGTTCTATTCAGCATGTTTGCCGCATTGCTCTTCTTGGCCCCTATTGGGGCCACGCTGAAGCGATGGCATGCACACCAAGCGATCTCGGGCAAGGCCAATGACCCGACGGACGGATGTCTCTTCAATCCGGTCGTGTACCTATGCGTTGTGTTGGTCATCTTGGCGACCGTGTTGGCATTTATCTTCCAACAATTGTATGGCGAGCAGAATGAACCGCCAGGGGGGATATTCCTAGGTTCAATTTGCGGTGGGATTGGTCTGGCGATTATTCACACCTGGCTCGTGGTTCGGTACTTTTCCCGCCCGGACGAACCCCCGAAGTCTAGCTTTCTTCGTAATCCCCTTTCAGGAAAGCTCGGTGACATTGCCCTGTGGCTTAACATGGTCATTTTTCAGCTCTTTTGGAACTTACTCGTCGCCATAGGTCTGCCGCGTGTCCATAGCTTTGGCGAGTTGATCGCCCGCACTGGGTTGGTCTTTTTTATGGCCCTGCTCATCTACTTCCCGCCGCGGATGTTCACCTTACTGGAGTCTCGGACGGGTTCGGCATGGACGATCCTACTGGCTAACTTGCCCGCGGCGCTACGTCTTATTGTTGGGGTCTCAGGTTAGGCTACTTCCAATGCCATTCACTATCCCCAAGCAAGGTTTGAATGTAATTCAACTGTCCGCTATGGTACATCAGGTGCGAAACGAGAAAGCTAACTCGACTGTAGTAGGTCCGACCATTCGAGTCGCCTGGAATTGGTGAGTCCAGCACCTCGGCAGAGAAGCCAGCCACCGTACTCTTTAACTTGTCGGTGGATTGCACAAAGGCGGCGATGACGTCTGCCTTCTTATTGAAGCCTTCTGGGGCCCTAACCCAGCCGTCGTCAAGGTTCCAGGTGGGGGGTTCTTCGCCGCGCAGTTTTGCGCCAAAGTAGTCATTAACGTCATTGACCTCCGTCACGATATCCGCGACCGTTCTGGTCGCTCCGCCGAAGCCCTGTGTGAACGCCTCCTCGGGGAGAGCCTCTAAGTCTTGCCGGAACATGGTGCACACCTGCTCCAAGTTTTGATTCGCCGTCTTTACCAAGTCCATCGTGCCTATGCTACCAAAAAGAAAATCGCCCGAGCATTTAGCTCGGGCGAAAGGTTTGGCCTTCAGAATTAGTGGGTGACCAAGCGATCCAGAGTCTTGGCTTCGGCAATCCATTTCTCAACCATGGTGAGGGATGGAAGGGCACGAACGAGATTCTTTGCACCATTCACCTCTTCCATCTTGGCATGAAGGTTGTCGGCATTCCGCTGAGCGAGTTCCGGCACGGAATCTACGCCTGAGGCCTCAAGGAGATCGGCGTACTCGGAACCGATGCCATGGATACGGGCAAGATCAGCCCGGTTGACCCACTTTAGGACGAGCGTTTCTGAAACGTCTGAATCGGCCGCGATTTTCGCGCGACCTGTCTTGCTGGCGCCTTGCTCGAGCAAGTGATCGGACGTGGTAATCCCAACAGTTGCTAATTTTTCGGCGAATGAGGCGCCGATACCTTCGATGTCTTTGATATTTGCCATGTTCTTATTGTGGAGAGAATGAACCGCTCGCCGGTCGGTTGATGGGTGACTACTTGGCGGTCACGCGGACGGCAATCCTTCGATTCTGAGCGCGACCTTCTTCGGTGTCGTTGCCGGCGACCGGATAATCGGAACCGTAGCCCTCTGATTCCAGCCGCTCGGGTTGCACACCTGCTTCTACGAGCGCGGTCATCACCGCGTCCGCCCGCAATTGCGAAAGTTGAAGATTGACATTTGCGTCACCTGTATCGTCCGTATATCCGCCGACCTTCAGCCTAACCTTTGGGAAGGCTTTCAGGATCGCGGCAAGGTTGGTGATCTCATCGTAAGTGCCGGGTTTCAGGGTGGCGGAGGAGGAACCAAAGTTCAATCCGTGGAAGTTGAACCATGTGTCCGCATCCACGGGCCGACTTGCATCCTCGATGAAGCCCACAAGCTGGGATTCAATACCGTCCCCCTTGTAGGCCAACTTCTTGCCATCCGGGAGAACCTTGGTAACAATGGCTTGAGTGGGCTCTCCTGCCATGGTAGTGCCGTTCGAATCGGCCTTGCTAGGTTTGGCGGAGCCCTCCGATTGAGTTGAACTCGAAGGGGCAGGTTTCACTTCGGGGGGATTCACGGGTGTGGGGCGAGTGAACCACCAAATGACGCTGGCGACGACAATCGCGCCAAATGCCGGTACGAGCCAGTTCGATCCTTGGGTTGGTTGGATGCTGGTTTCGCTTACAGGGACTGCCGGGGCGGCTACCTTTGGTACATCAACCTTGGGCATGGCGATCTTGGGTAGGTCGACAAGGCCGAGCATCGAACTTGCCTCAGCAGGGAGGGCACTCAGAATATTTGCCTTTTGGCTATTGAGTAAGTCCGCGAGTCCGGAAACCTCCAAGCCTTCGCTGGTGGCCTTGCCCCCAAAGAACTTACCGAGCAGGCTACCCACAAGGGCGAGAATGCCTCCCGCCGAGTTGACTTTAACCCCCGTGGCCTTGCTCAGCATTTCGATGACGCCATTGAGGTTCTCGCCAAAGAGATTGTCCAGAACACTCTTTGAGGTCTTAACCTCATCACTGTCGTCGGTGCCACCAAGGATGCCTCCCAATTGGTCGCTGAGGTTGCCCCCGGTGCCGCTCCGGAACGCCTCAAGTATTCCTCCAAGGGCTCCCGGGTCACTGACTTTGCCAAGCAGGGCTCCTAATGCGGTGGGGATTGCCGCCCCAAGGGCGCCATTTACGCTATCTTCGGACTCGCCAAGCACCGTCGCCGCTTGCTGGGCAATAGCAGGGCCAGCCATTTCCTTCAAGGTATCAACAATATTCATCCAACTCTCGTTTGACGACGTCCTAGCGATAATGCTTGAGGGCGTCGGGAACTCAGACAATGAAATTAGGTAGCTAGTTCCAATGCCTTCGAAAAGGGCCTAGTGCGACCAACTTGATCAATGATATCCGATGTTTTGCGCACGTGGTGCAAAACTTTGCTAGTACAAGTTTTGGTAGGTTCTTTTTAGTGAAGGTGGTACGTCTACATCGGAGTAATCGACAAGAAACCAGCCCCAAAATTGTGCAAGTAAACGCTATGCGCACTCTTGGAGCCGGGAGCACGTATCGGTTACGCTAATGGCGCATGGTAATCCGATCCCCCCGGAGCCTGCTTTTTTTGGTGCTGGCCACTTCGTCAGTTTGCCATGGTCAATCTGTCGTCATTCCGATGGCAAGCTTTGGCGCGCGCCCGGGGAACTTGAGAAACGACGGCATCAGCCCTGCCGCAACGTTTAACACCCTTGTTCAGGTCACGGTACCGACCGGCTATGCCTTATCCAACACGATCAATCTGGTCGCGGGCGACTTTTGGGAGAATCCGGACTTGCCGGAAACGAGCCTCTCTGATTTAGGGTTCAAATTGACCAATGATGCTTGGCCTGGCCTCGTGGCTTTCGTGACTGCGGGATTAAGCTCATCGAAGACGGAGGTATTGGTCTCTACGTTAGTCGTTCGATCGTTTGGAAATAGCGGTTCGGCACCGTGGAGCAACATGACAACCCTGGAGGCGGGGATGGTTGTTCCCGAAGGCTCGACCTGGACGATCGAGTGCTACGACAATGACGACAATAGCTCCACTGATATCGATGCCTTTGGACAGGGGATTCGGTTTGATATGCCGGGATCATCAGCGGGAACGGCCGTATCCACCATCAGCCTAGCTGCCCCGGTCAACTTTGGGGGTGAGCGGGGTTCTGCAGACAATTCGCTTATAGCTGGGCTGTCGCCCCTTGACCAGCCCAAGTATTTGGGTCCCGGTGTTCGATTGGTGGGCGGCCAGTTATCCGCACAGATCGCTGGAACTTGGGCTAGCGAGGCTCGTATTCACTTGGTCAATAGTGCTCTGCCGGGCTTGAGTTTTGATTTTCAACTATTACAACAGAACAGCAGTTTCACCCTCATTTCGGTCCCGGCTGATGAATTCAGGCCATGGTTATCAAGTGCTGGAACTGGGGTGGCCCTACCGAGTGGCTCAACTTGGCAAGTCGAAACCTACGAAGCGTATGACGATGCCCCTGGAGCGGATGCGATTGGTACCGGCATCACATTTGAAGTCATGGCCGGATCACCGTCCTTTCCCGTTCAAGCAGTGACCATCCCGGGTGTGTTCAATCTTGCTGACCCATATCCTGACCCAGACAACACGGCCTATTCTGAAGTTGCCCAGCTCAATTCGTGTTTTGCCAGCTTCGCCACTATTAGCGCTTCCTATGAGAGAGTGGCTCCTGATTCCTGGGCGGCCGACGCCTTAATCACGATCACCAATTCTGCTCATCCGGGAAAGGTCGCTTATCTTCAGCCCTTTCCTGGGATACAGAATGTGACCACATTCCAAGCCGCTGGCATGCGCCCCCTCATCGGGTCGTTGATCGGCTCCACGATTCCATCCTCGAGCCTGTATCGGTTTGAGATGTCAGACGAAGTGGCAAACCTTGAACCAGGGGCGGTTGAGGCCCTCATGTCCAATGTCACCGTCTCCTTGTACTCCTCAGCCCCCATGCCACAGGCGAGCCTGAACGGGACCCTCGCCCTTGGTGGCGGCGCGGAGATGTTCGGCTTTCCACGGAGCATTTCCTATGAACTCCGACGTGGCGCGTCGAAACTGGCATCAGGGACGGTTCTGGCCACGGGGGCTGAGGCCCCATTTTCCATTCCTCTGTCCTCTGCCAACGCGGGGCCAGCCACTCTGATTTGGAGCGGGCCATCGTACCTGCGGCGAGTCCAGCAAGTCAACATTACTGCGGGTCAGCAAGATCTAGGCGTCTGCACGTTGCCGGGCGGCGATATTGATGGTTCTGGCGAGGTTGATGCCGCCGATATTGATCGAGTCATCACCGATTTTGGGTTCGTCGGGAACTATCTCTCCGATGCGGATGGAAGTGGCGAAGTGGATGCCGGCGATATAGACGCGGTGATTAGTAGCTTCGGGTTGACCAACGATTGACAACGTAGAAGAAATCGCGTATAGTAGGCAGGCGTCTACTTTAAGTGACGCAGTACAGGAAGAGATGAACCTTTATGGCGATAAGGAGCTGTGCTGAGTCGCAAGCTACTACAGACAAGATGGAGTGGACGTTTTTAGGCGAGGCAATTGAATGGCGGGGGCCAGCACCCTATGTGTTCGTCCCCGCCCCGCCCGGTGTCGCGGCGGAGATTCGTGAAATGTCATCGAGACTGTCCTACGGTTGGGGCTGCATTCCATGCAAGTTGATGGTCGGCCAAACCCAGGTGGCGACGGCTCTATTCCCAAAGGATGGCACCTACCTTGTTCCCATCCGGGTCTCAGTTCAGCGCGCTGAGGGAATCAACGTAGGGGATAGTGTCCACGTTTGCCTGACGGTTGACGTCTGAGGGGAGATAGTTTCAAAGTTGGTTCGTAGAATGGATGATGAGCAGTGAAACCATTGATCCAGTTATTCGCGGGAATGCTCCTGTCCTAGAAGTGTTTACAGGTGGGTGTGGCCTCTGTGCCCAAGCCTTGATTGACTCCCTCAAGCTAGCCGAGGAGAGAGGGTACAGCATCAAGGAAGACAAAATTGACGGCCCACGCGCGCAGGCCCTCGGTCTTCGGGCGGCACCGACTATTGTGCTCAATGATAAGATTTTGTTCGGGTACGCCCCGAGCTATGACGAACTGGCCGAAAAGCTACCACCAGTCATTTAGGAGCAAGCAAAAGAGTGGGGGCAGTGCAACCACGCCCCCAATTTTGCTACGATCCATTTCTTCGTTTGCGGAAACCACGACAAAGTCAAACGGTGCAGCCACGACTCGCAGGAGGGGCGCCCTCAGATCGAGTTCAGCAAGCGCTACAACGGCAAGACGATGGTGGTTGTCGCGGCTTACTCAGCCAGCTCCAGGAAGCCAGACGGCGAGTTGAAGGTTTCCAGAATTTATAAGCACAAATCAAAAGGAGCCGGTCAGTGACAGGCTCCTTTGGTTGCAGCTGCCTCCTTTCAGTCCTTTCGAACCACGGTGGCTGATACGTTTAGCGCGCCGCTGCACTTGAATTATTCGACATAACATAGTGAAGCAACCGCGCCAAGCCCAAAAGGCAGTGCCATCAATAGTTGAGCGCTTGCATCGAAGGCGGACGATGGCAATGTTGGGCGATAAAGTTAGCCTCAAGGGCGGTAGCTCTGCTAATCTATCTTTGTGAAGGAGTTTCAGTTCTGGGCCGTTTTGTCTGCAGCATTCGCGGGAATCACGGCTGTTTTGGCAAAGAAGGGAGTGGAAAGCGTTCCGCCAAACTTAGCCGTTGCGGTCCGGGTTGTGGTTGTTTGTGCCTTTGCTATCGCGATTGCGATTGCCACGAAACAGACGAAGGTAGGAGCCATCGAGTCACGGGCGTGGATGTTTCTTGTGCTATCCGGAATCGCAACGGGCCTATCGTGGCTATGCTACTTCCGAGCCCTTTCCCTAGGACCGGTGGCGGCTGTGGCACCCATTGACAAGCTCAGTTTTGTGATCGCCATCGTCCTGGGCCTCGTGTTCCTGCATGAGCGGCTAACTTGGCAGCTTGGGGTTGGGGCATCTCTCATTGTTGCGGGCGTTCTTGTGACTCTCATTCCAGGAAGCTAGCTAGCCACCGACTGAGGGATCCAGGCTCGAGCTAGCTCGCGAATTCGTTGCCAGGCCGGCCAACTAAAGGCGTGCGTTTCGCCCGGAAATACGTGGAGTTCTGAAGGGGTTCCGAACCCCTTGAGTGCCTCAAAAAGCTTGCGGGATTGCTCAACGGGCACGATTTCATCCTCTTCGCCATGGATCAGGAGGACGGGGCCATCGCCAGAGGAGGCATGGTAGAGGGGGGAAGCCGCCTTCAGGAGGGCATCCTCCGCGTCCAGCGAACCGACAAACTGCTCAACGAACGGCCACCCTACGGGGAATTGAGATTCTCGCGGATTCGTCATGTCTGTGATTGGACAAATCGCAATCGCGGCATCGGCCTTGAAGCCTGTCGCATCATCATCGGGCCCAAAGTAGTCGTCAGACAGGGCCAGCATCGCGGCAATGTGCCCGCCGGCGCTATTGCCAAACGCCACGATACGCTCATGGCCTTTGGCGCGGGCATACCGGACAAAATCTTGGAGGTCGGCAACAGCGGCGGGAAAGGGATTGAGAGGCGCGAGCCGATAGGATACGCAGGCGCACGAGATTCCTTGTTCGCACCACCAACGAGCCTCCTCGTGATAATCATCGCGGAACCCTGTTATCCAGCCGCCCCCGTGGCAGAACACGATCAGAGGATCTGCGGAAGAGGCCCTGAACAGGTCTGCTTCAAGCGGTATGCCTTTCCGCTCGGCATAAACTACAGTCTCCATACTTAGAGTTTAGCGGGATTGCGCGGTGCTCTGTGCGCCTTAGGTGAGGATCTCGGCGAGCCTCATGATAAGGCGCTCCATCGTATCCTCATCGCTGGCAGCCGGTTCAATGCCCTTTAGCCTTGAGTCCGCGAGGCGAATCTCAGCAAAGCAACGTTCAATTTGGTCAAGATTGACCTTCCTGGCCTGCGGGATAATGCGGTTCGTAGTTCCTGGTTTCTCTTCAGTCCAATTTGGTTTGCTCGGGAACTGAGCGGCGATTTCTTTGGGTACGGAAGCGGGATTGACTCCAGCGTCCAAGGCGACTCGCGCTTGCCATAGGAGTCGAAAGTATCGCGTGAACTGCGGCAAGACGGATGAGATTGCGATATCCGCCATCTTTTTGTTGGAAGCACTGACGATACGCAATTGGCGCACGGCTTCGCCGACTCGTTTCTCTCTTACGGCATCAAGTAGGGCCCAGATGTTCCATTCGTGGGTAGCAGCAACACTGGCCTTGACATCGGCCTCTCGAATCTCCGGGGCATCGCCAATATAGAGACTCAGTTTTTCTACTTCGCCGATGCCACGCGAGTAGCTTCCACTCACCATATCGGCTAATTGGGCCGCGGCCGGACGACTCATGCCCTTACCCAGACCTTTGGCATGGGCGATGAATTCTTCAGCGAGCTTTGCTTGCTCAATCTCGCAGGTAATCGTGTGCCCGTTGGCATCCTTTACGGCCTTTGCCCAGCTCGTCTTTGCCTTCTTCGTGCGTTCGGCGTTAAGGGGGTCCTCGTCGGTAACCAAGATGAGACGCCCCGTGGCAGGAACGTCCTTGAGCATCTTCAGCTTTGACTGGTCTTCCGGGAGATATCGAAGGAGATTGCGGACGATCACGGTGCGTCGCTCGGATAAGAACGGTATCGTTGAGGCGGCCCCGATCCATTCGATCATGGATTGTTCATCAGCGTTAAGCGACTCACAGTCAAAGTCATCAGCTCCAATTCCGCTGGCATGCAAGAGTTCATGCAGGGCCTTTCTGCGAAGCATATCTTCGGATCCTTCAATGAGAACGACCGAGTGCTTCAGTGCTTCCTCAATTTGGAGCCTCAATTCTTGACCTTCCTAAGGCTCGCGGTTGCCTTCGCCAGAGTTTTGGTTGCCGCCGAATCTAGAGTTCCCGCGGGAGCAAAAAGGAGGCGATCAATGGCCCTGGCGAGTCCTTCCTGGTCAATCTGCGCTTGGGGGAACATGCGGTGTAATCTTGACGCATATTCGGACGACGTTTCTTCAAATCGGCGTGGGGTGCGAGTCGCCCGCTCTAGGGCATCCAGAGCCGAAGCGGCCGCCGCCTGTCGCTCATCTCGTACAATCAGCACCTTGCCGAGTCTGGGGGCGCGTCGCCGGACGATATCCCACAGGAAGACCCCGGCCATGCAGATCACGCTCGCGCCAATAATGATATTGGCCGCAGTGCTATTCCAACTGGACTGCCACCACGTCGGCGGGGGGCTCCATTCGTCGCCGCGCCCGTATCCTTCGACCTCATTCGCCCCATCGGTGGCGTCAAATGTGACCCAACCTGCTTTCTCAAAGTAGATTTCGGTCCAGATATGATAATCAGACTCGCGAATTCGATAGAAGCCCCGACCTCGGGATTCGTCGCTGACCAAATAGCCGGAGGCCACGCGAGAGGGTAGTCCTGCGTGGCGAGCCAGCATCGCTAGCGTCGTGGCAAAGACGTCGCAATAGCCTTGACGTGACTCAAAGAGGGCACTGTCAACGACGTTGGCCCCATCAGGCACCATCGCCGCTTGCAAGTTATAGGTGATCGTCTTGGCAACAAGGGAGCGAAGGCGTTCGGCTCTCTCATAGTCGGTTGATGCCCCTCGCAGAGTTCGCTGCACAAGTTCTTTTGCTCGAAACGAAATGCTGACTTCGTCGAACGAGTCGCGCCAATATGGGGGTTTGATGGCGCGACCTGGGTTTGACAGGTCTGGTTCGAATGAGATGCCTCGAATGAGGGCTCCCAAACTGTCAAGGCCCGTTGTCATTATCCCGTCTTCACGAAGATTAACACGGCGCGAGTTTCCAAGTTGAATCTGGGCCGGAATGCCTGGGAAATAAGGGCCGGGAAGGTGATTGGTCGCGGAACTCAGTTCGTAAGGAAAGGGGCGCAGGTTCGGAAGGAGCGTCTCGGGATTCCGACCTCGTAGGTCACTTACGCCATCACTCGCGGGAATCGGGGCCGAGTTCATCGTGACCGCCCACCACCGGTTACCGACAAAACGGTAGAAGGCTTCGCCACGAAGGTAATGAGGGCTATCCATCCGAGCGTAGACTACGATCTTATGGCTGGGGCGACCGTAGGGTCCGGATCCAACCCGCAGGCTATCACGATTTGGGTTGGGGGTACCCGACCCGATACCAGAACTGGAGGCGGCCGTGGGTGGGGTGGCGCGAATTGGAATGCGCAGGGGGGCGGAGACGCCTTGGACAGTATTTCGGATGAAGGGAGCGCCTAGGGCGCTAAAGACCACAATTCCGACCGCCGAAACCATCGCCCATTCGGGCCCGGCTAGGCTCTTCCATTCGTAACGACGTAAGCGTTCCAGGTTCGGTTCTCCAGCCGAGGACGCCAGTCGCAGCATGTGCCGCAAATGGCTCCTGGCAAAGATCATTCCGGTTGTCACGAGGAACAGAAAGAACATGAACGGCGCTCCCGGGAAGGTGTCAAATGCGCCGACGAGGCCATAGAGGGCAATGGAGGGCACGCCCAAGAAAAGAAGAGTGGAGTCTCGCCAAGCGAAGAAGCTCCCGAAAGCAATCGCCCAACACAGCCCGGCTGTGTACATCAGTTGGAGCGGGAACCCCATGTTAGGGAGGAACTGGTTGAGATGGCCGGCAAACGCAATGGAGCCGGCGGCGACCATCGCGAAGATAATGGTGTCGGGCGAGACACGGTGCCAAGTCCTCTCAATCCTTGGGCCAAAGGCGGAGACCAGGTGCCCGAGGATCGTAAGGCCCGTGAACACGAAGCCAGCTTCAATGTTTCGTACACTATAGCCAGCGGACAGCAGCACCGAGATGGCCGAGATGAGGCTGAGCAAATAGTCCGTAGCTCCGAGAGAGAGCGGATCTCGTTTCATCGCACACCTCCGCTGTCGAGAATCTGGATCGCTGCTCCGCTCTCCCGAAGCCTCTGGATATAGGATGGGTCGGCGGCGCTAGTTGCGCGTGCGGCGGGAGCAAATGCCTCGGCCCGATATACGAAGGCTTGCACGGAGTGTGCTTCGGTTTGACGTAGGGCACTGGGCAGGTCTGGATCCTGCACGCTCAAAAACAGATAGATGCGTCCGGGGCCGTCCGGGTCTGTCAGCGCATGGTTGAGCTCGGCCGCTAGCGACGGACCGTCGGCTCGAAGTTCGGCAAGGGCATCCAAGAAAGGCAACAAAGGGTTGTTCGGTGAGACGAAATCAGTGGGAATACTGAGTTGGATATGGCTACATCTGGGTAGGAGCTGCTCGATCAGAAACGCGGCATGTCCGCACATCTGATCTAGGGAGGAATGTTGCTCGCCTAGGTCAGTCCCGGGTGCCCGCTGGATGAGGACGGTCGCTCTTGAGCCAGCTTGAGATTCAAAGTCTCGAACCATGAGGCGGCTCGTCCTCGCCGTGCTGGGCCAGTGGATGTGCCGCACTTGGTCGCCCAATGCAAACTCCCGCACCCCACGCGCATCCAGACTGTTCGCCGAGTTACGTTGCGTGGTGGTGTCATCGTAGCCGGCGCCATGAAGCAGGGTCAGATTGAGCTCGAACGGGATAGGCGCGGGCAAGATTTTCATTTCTGTCTGGCCCGCCGGGTGAAGAAGTTCTGCGGAACTCAGACCGAGCGCATCGGTCCCCTGGACGCTCACATCGGACCACTTAAACAATCCGCGTCGGAGTGGACGGATCTGGTACTGAACCTGAACTGGTTGCTGATAGCTTGGGGCCACGGGCACGGGAAAGCGGACCCAATCTTTGACCATTCGGTTCGGCAATTGATCCTCGATGAGTAGCAGAGGGCGAGTAAAACGGCTCTCGCTTTCAACCGCCAGAGAGACCGTGACGGGTTCCCCAATGACCGACATGGCCGGTGCGGTACGGGTGAACTTGAGAGACCGAACCGCGAACCGTGCTTGAAGCTTAGCGGCAACGATCGTTCCGATCATGGCGGTCGCCATGTAGAAGAGGGCGGGCGAATTGACAAACACCGCCACCACCGCCAGAAAGAAACTGGCGAAGATCAGCGTTAGGCTGGCAGTGTTCCTCACGGTTTCAGTTTAGCGAACGGGAAGGGGAGTGGGCACTGAATTGAGCACGCTGGCGATGATATCGTTCGCCGCGTCGCCTCGACTTCGCGTTTCGCCAAGCGGAATGATGCGATGGGCGAGGATCATGGTCGCAACGGCCTTGACGTCATCGGGGACTACGAAGTCCATCCCTTGCAAGGCAGCGTGGGCCTGCGCCGCATGCTGTAGGTGCAGGGAAGCCCGGGGGGATGCCCCCAGCCCAACGTGGCTGTGCTCGCGGGTTGCCCGGACCAAGGAAACGATGTAGTCTTGAAGTTTGCTGTCTACGTGGACCGATCGAACGGCGCGCTGGGCTTCTAGGAGTTCCGAGGTCTGGGCGATGGCTTCCAGATAGTCAACGGGGCGGGTCTCACGCTGTTGCTCCAGCATCTGAGTTTCGGCCTCGCGGTCGGGGTAACCCAACGAGATCCGCCCGAAGAACCGATCCATTTGGGCTTCCGGAAGGGGGTAAGTCCCGCTCATTTCAACATTGTTCTGGGTAGCGATTACCATAAAGGGATGAGGCAAGGGGCGTTCCTCGCCGTCTGCCGTAACCGTCCGCTCTTCCATGGCCTCCAAGAGGGCGCTTTGCGTCTTTGGGGTGGCTCGATTGATTTCGTCGGCGAGCAAAATATTGGCAAATACTGGCCCAGGGCGAAACTCAAACGTCAACTCCTTCTGATTGTAGATTGGGCTTCCGGTAACGTCGGCGGGTAGGAGATCGGGGGTGAATTGGATGCGCGAGAAGCTCCCGCCAATGGACTTGGCAAGAGCTTTGGCTAGGGTCGTTTTGCCGACGCCTGGCACATCTTCGATCAGCAAATGCCCCTCGCAAAGCAGGATGAGGACAGCATCGCGGGTCGCCAAATGTTTTCCGCTAATGACCTGATCCAATTGTGAAATGATCGCTTGGGCAAATTGAGCAACAGAGGAGGTTTCCATAGATGAAGTAAGCCTTGGACGTGAATCGCATCAACGAAAGTTGTTCGCTGAATATTGATACGTAAATTGGCCGCTGTCAGCTTACGGGACAGCGGCCATTCTGGTTTGTTCTAACCAGACTTAGTTATCGACGCCGCCGAAGTTGGCGATGACGATGTCAATGTCAGCCGCATCAACTTCGCTACTAACATCAACGTCCGTAGCCGAGACCGCGCCTGAGCCGAAGTCGGCGATAACCAGATCGAGGTCGGCGGCATCAACTTCTCCAGAGTCATCCGGGTCGCCGTTGTACATGGTCGTATTGCCAAGTGTCTGGCTACTTCCCGTCAAGGTTAGCGAAACCGTTCGCACGAGGAATGACGATCCTTCAAATGTGAGATCGGCGGCTCCAGACAAACTCGGAGAGAGCGCAATATTGAAGGCGGTCAGCGGGCTGTTTGCAGAGATGGTTCCAGAAGCTACCGTTGTTGTCCCTTGCTTGACCTCATAAGAAATGGAGCGGGTGGCGGCAAAGGTGGAGACGGTATCACTGAGGAATATGTTGCCCGAGAGGCTTTGCGTGGCCGCAGAGCCCATGAGTGAGAAGAAGCGACCGCCCGTTGTAGGGTACACGTTCGTTGAGGTTCCAGAATTCACGTCGTAAACATTTGCTCCAGTACTGTTGGACCACAAAATATTCCCGTTTGATAATTGATAAACGCCTCGGGCACCGGCCGCAGGGAAGGAGGAGATTTCAGCTCCAGTGATTGGGTCATGGCGTGCGACCTTGCCACTGGTGAACCAACTAACGAGAATATCGCCATTCGCGGCAATGGCCAGCTGCTCCCCAAAACTGTTCGTGTCATTATAATAAGTCCCGGCGGAGGTGCCATCCATGTTGAAGCGGTGGATATCGTCGTTGGGGGAAGCCGAAGAAGTCAGGAGCGTCCCATTGTGCTCTAGCACGTAAAACGGGCTTGTATTCAAACCGGCTGTTGAGTAGTTTCCGAGGTGATTGCCGCTTGTGTCAAATCGAACCAGAGTATCGCCCGCTCCAAAAGTGTTACCGTCATTTGCGGCATATACAACTCCATTGATGAGCGTGATTCCGCGGCAATTATCAAGGATTCCGACGCCAACGGTTCCAAGCAATGTGCCAGTGCCATCGTAGCGAGAAATCTTGTCGCCCACCTGCTCGCTGACCCAAATCTCGCTGCCGACCGCGATAGCCGACACTGGCGTGGCGTTGGTTGCTGAGGCCAAGCCGAAGAGATTCGAGTTAATTAGACTGCCATCAACAGGGCTGAACGTGACGATGCGGTTGTTGGCCGCGGCACTATCGGGCATCAAAACCACCGACTGAGCACCGGCGACTCCAGTAAGGCCCACCGCGAGGGAAGTGAGAATAAGGGTTTTCATAAGTTAAGCACCAGACTTTAGTATACAGAGAGTTTCCAAAAAGTGGCTACCTAATGGAGTCATACTCTCCATCGTGGCGAGTTGTGTAATCGGAGTTGATCTTGGCGGCACGAATGTCCGTGCCCAGGCTATCTATCCCGACGGTTCCCCGGCTGGCGAGTACAAGAAGAACCCCTCCCTCGCCCAGCAAGGCACCGAGGCGATCATCGACGCCGTCGCCAATACGATCCGCGAGGCCATCGCCGTCGCGCAGGGCGAGGTCACCGCGATTGGGCTCGCCGTGCCGGGGCATATTGATGACGAAGCCGGTCTCGTCCGCTGGGCGCCCAACTTTGGCCGCGAGGTGGGCGGCGTGTTCATCTCCTGGAAAGATATCCCGCTTAAGAAGCTCATTCAGTCCCAGATCGATCTGCCCGTCCGCATGGGCAATGATGCCAACCTCGCCGCCCTCGGCGAGTATCGCTATGGCGTCGGCGAAAACCTTTGTAAATGCCTTGTCTTGATCACGATCGGTACCGGCATCGGCGGCGGCGTGGTCATGGCGCCGTCCTCGGTGATGGGGAAGGCCGATGGCCCGCTAGTCCTCATCGGCAGCAATGCCGGCGGGGCCGAACTCGGCCACGTGATCATCCAGGCGGGTGGCCTCGACGCCTCCGCCGGCACCTATGGCTCGCTCGAAGCCTATTGCCAGCGCGATGGCATCGTCCGGCGCGCGCAGTACAAGCTCCAGCGCACCGCCAGCCCGCGCGATTCCAAGATGTGGTCGCTCGTCGAGGGCAACCTCGGCCGCATCACGCCGCAGATCATCGCCGCCGCCGCCGAAGCAGGCGACGAGCTCGCCATCGAGACGTTCGAGGAGGTCGGCACCTATCTCGGCGTTGGCGTGGGCTCGTTCATCAATGTCTTCGCGCCCGATAAGCTCGCCATCGGCGGTCAAATCGCCAAAGCCGGCCGCTTCCTCATGGATCCTCTGAGAAGGTCAGCCCGC
This sequence comes from Fimbriimonadaceae bacterium, assembly GCA_020849075.1. GTDB lineage: Bacteria > Armatimonadota > Fimbriimonadia > Fimbriimonadales > Fimbriimonadaceae > JAFLBD01. The sequence continues at coordinate 19,974 of JADLGZ010000030.1, forward strand.
AACACCGCGATCCCGACTCTCTTCGCCGATTGCGAGATCATGGAAGCCCGCCTTATGGACGACGCCGGGATTCTTGGGGCGGCGGCGCTAGCGAGTCAATAAAGAGCCCCCTCTCCCGCAGGGGGTGATGGGCGTAGGCCCTTACGCCGCTACGGGTGCTGCAAGTCTGCAAAGCCCTTTTTGTACGTCTGCAAAACTCTAAAACCCAGCGGCAAAGCTCCTTTGCACATGATCAAAACGCCAAAGTTCGGAGTTGGGTGGCACTGGTGAAAGGTCGCGACAAGAGTGCCTCTTGCGCAAACTGGTTTCGACCTTACACGAGTGACTAGCCACCTCATCCTTCCTCCCTACGGCAACTCGGCCCGCTGCCTTCCCCAAAATGGCGAGTTCGAGACCAGACGATGCCCTTCCGAACACGACTGTCGCCAGAGGCGAAGGAAAGTTCGAGGCCATGCGCCAGCCCAAGCGTGAGGCGAGACCGTGGCCGGAAGATTTCAAGGTTGCCCCAATGACCACCGGGGCAAAACTCAAGAGTCACCCTGATTACGTAGCAGCCAAAAGCGGTGACCGTGATGCGGCATTGCGCGTGGTCACCGACTTGGCCAAGCCTGAGAAGCTTCGGGAAATGGCGGCAAGGCATCCCGACGCTATCGTCGTAGCGGTCCACGCCGAAGAGGCTTCGGGCTTCAATCAGATTCCTCGAAAGTTCGCTGACTATATCGGCTACGTCACGGGTCTCGAAGTGGACCCTTCGATCGTTCAGTCAAACCGTGCAGGGCGAACGGGTCAAGGCGATTGGTACCGGATGGGCAATCGACCCGAGTTTGACGGCGAGGTTCAGCCGGGTCGCAAGTACATCATCGTTGACGACGTGGTCGCTC
>JADLGZ010000031.1 GCA_020849075.1 Fimbriimonadaceae bacterium
CCATAGCAAGGCAAGCGGCAAGATCATCATTCGATTCTCTGGCGATATCGACGCCACTGCCCACGAAATCGGTCACAACCTCGATCGAAACTACGGGCTCCAAAAGGACTTGCCTGATGGTGCCGCAAAGGTGGAACTGCTCGACTTCTTTGAACGGTTTGGCGAGCGTGGCTATGACCCAGCGCGACAGGGCATTTCTGAGGGAATCGCCGAGTACATTCGCGGCTACCTCGTGAATCCGGCTGAGACCAAGAAGCTCGCGCCCGAGTTCACTAAGTGGTTTGAATCGAAGGCCGCTCCAGCCATGCCGGCGGTGATCATTTGAAAATTATCGCGCCACATCACCAGTGCCACCCATAGGGGGTGCTATACGGAACTCATCTAGGCCACCCGGCCCGTTGGCAAGTCATTGAGCTTGCCACAATAGCTAGCGGAAGCCTTCTCCATTGTTGTCGGTGTAATCGGCACCGAGGTCGGCAATTTTGAAATGTTAGACTCCAATTCTTATACTAGCAGGTCTGCTGGCTATATTGTTTTGTGAACTCAGGCGTATAATAGGAGTATGGAAAACGAGCTTACCATCGTCTTTGAACCTGCGGAGGAAGGCGGCTTTACGGCCTTTATTGCGGAGGTTCCGGGAGCGGTTTCCGAAGGGGAGACCATGGAGGAAGCTCGCGAAATGGTTCTCGACGCTTTGCACGAATTGACGGCGTATCGAAGGGAACAAGCATCTCTAGCTAAGAGTTCGAAGAGCGTCGTCGAGAGGATTGCCCCTGCGTTCTGATTACAGTCCAGGCGGTCTCAGTATCGCAAGATCAATACAAATTCGCCGGGCGGTGTTTCTTTTTACTTCGGCATGCCTTGGCACCGCGCTCGTCGCGCCGTTCATGGGGTTCTTCCAAATGGCGTGTTTAGCGCCTTCTCGCTCTAACCTGCATCCCGACGCCCGCAGGTGACGCTCAAGCTCGGATCTCTTCAGCGATGTCCTCCGATTCGCTTGCGAACTTCACTGCTGGCGTCACTACTCGGCTTAACCAAGACAGTATTCGCCGAGCCTCCAAGGCGTCGAGTACCTGCGGCATGACGATGAATGTAGACGACCTCGGCATCGGCAGTTTCATCATGCCTGCGTCCACCGCCTCTCCGGCATCGTTGCCTGCTCCAAGGTTCTGATTCGCGCCTGGCCTATCGTCGTGTACGACGTTCAAACGGGACTGTCGAAACGAGCCTACGTACTCTAAGCTATCCCTGAGGTCAGAGACGAAGGACTTCACTGCTGCGTTTTGTAGACCAAATTCCCTCTCGAGTCTCGCGCTTAGCGTCTCATCCGAGGGTAGATCCCAGTTAGGGAAGGCCTCGAGAAGCTCGCCGTGGATAACGGGCGCGTTCATCGCCTCACGCACTGCTTCTGCGCGCTCGGCTTCGCTAGCGGGAAGTAATATCCTCTTCGCCAGATCGGTCAATTTCACACGCATGTTGTCGGACGATCCCAAGTACTCCACAAGTCCGTACTTCTTCAGCGCGCTTAGCACTGGTCGAGAACCTCCGTTGAGCCCCGCGTAACCCATGTGCTTAACCGCTGTTAGGGCAGGTGCTTCCACCCAACGATCCTTGTCATAAACTCGCCGTGCCATCTCGACAGCTTTCGGCAGGCTGATAGCCGGGTACTCTCTACTTTTCTGTTTCTTAATAGTATCCATCATGACATAGGACGGTGATCTTTTCTCAAACGAGTCATCTAATCGTCAAAAAGATATATTATGTCCTATTATGCGGCTACGTGCCGTCCGCTTTCGGCAGATAGAATTCCCGGCTACCGGGTTGACGGATGTCCACTTTTCATGCTGCAATACTTACCCAAATCTTGCTCCCGCCCACAAGCGGCGAAGATAGGAGAGCCCGCTGTGTGTCCGGGTTGATTGTCCTGCTTAGCAGGGAATGCGATGGGTTCGCAAGTCGTTTGATTTGTGCAGTCAAGCAATCCCTGAAAGCCGTTCAATCGCCCTCCCTAAAGCATCTGGTTCGCAAGAGAGATTTGAGTTTATGGTCGTTACAGCTTCAGGGATTGCGTGACAGCGGTGTATGATCGGTTGCAATGATTGAGAGTCGCCACACATTCCCTGCCACGCAAGGAGAGACATTTTCACCCAGGCCACGCCAAGTGGGCTCCGACAATGTCTAAGCCTCCGTTACTTCGGCCTTATACAAAGCAGTGGATTGCGGTCTTAGTTCTGGCACTGGCCAATTACGCAGGGTTAAATTTCGCCGCTTTTCGGTACCTCTACCCAGGCCAGTGGGCGGGAGAGGTGGGGATGTTTCCAATCCCGTTATGGGGGCTCCTAATACCTTGCTTAACGTTCGTGATTGCGGCCGCGATTCTCACCAAGCGAAATCAGTGGCTTCCGATCATCGTTCTTTTCGCTGGCCTCATCGTGCCCTGCTTGCTACCGTTTCGCCCGCGTCCCGAGCAACGCTTTGCCGCCGAAAAAACGAGCTACTTGCAAGCTGTGCGCACCGGTGCACGATACGGTGACCAGCATTCTGCGTCAATCGCTGGTAGAAAGCTAACTTATTGGCGATGGGCCGCCTGGGGCATCGATAATGCCGTCGGAGTCATCTACGACCCAGAAGACCGGTTCCCCTATGGCGACCTAGAGGGTAAAGAATTCCCGGAAGATGGTGCGTTCAGAAACCTCACTCACGGAACTCTTTTCCGCAGCCAGCGCATGGGAGACGGGTTGTACTTAGTTGACCATAGCTAGGTCGGTTACACCAGCGGGGGCACACAATGGGCTCCTAGCCATGGCACCCTAGATTATGCACCCGTGACTACCCAGCCTACCAGCCCATTCGGTCACTCACTGCGACGCAATCTCTTAACGTGTGCTTGAACTTTTAGATTGTGATATTCGCGAACTTCAGGGTCTTTGATATTGGCCTCTTCAAGCATTTCCACCAATAGTTCGACCTCTGCCTGGCTCATCACTGGTTCGCAACATTGCTGAATCTCTCTTCCAACCTCGCCCGCACTTCCAACAAATGCATGCGCTGAGATTGCCTCGATCTTCTTGGCATGTGGCAGTGATACCAAAGAACGGATCTCTGCCTTTAAGCCGGCTCTCGCAACAAAGATGGCCAATGCCTCCAAGTGAACCTTGTTTTGATGAACTGGATTCTGAAACTCTGTGTAATTCTTACCCTGATAAGATCGCCAAGTGCGATAGCCATCGCTGCCTAGTACCAGACCTCCATACCCCTTTGTTTCCACGCAGAAGATGCCGTATTTCGAAACCACGACGTGGTCGATTTGCGTGGTCGGAAGATTGCCCGGTGAAGGTAGCATCAAGTCGTTCAGCACGTGAAAGTTGGGACCGAGGCTACTTAATTCGTGCTGAGTATCAGCCTCTCCTGGAGCGAGGGTAGGTGATTGTGCCGCGCGGCAGATTTCCGCAAGGTAAACCAAAATCGCCAGGCCAAGGATCGTCCACACAAGAATCAACAGTGATAAAGGATCGGCAAGATCAATGTCCTCATCACCACAACAATTGCGAGTTCTGACTCTGCTAGATCAGCTTAAAATTGGTGCTCAATGATCTATCCCTTGCACTGTCAGGTGAGCCGCAGGGTCGGGAGCGTTGAGGTGAACTCAACCATTGGCCGAGTTGAACTCGGCGTTCCGGCAGAAGGTGCTTGGCGAACCAAATTAGGCAAACCTGCGATATCATGTGGGTATGCGCTCTTGGCTTGTTGCCTTCACTATCGTCCTAGGTGGGGTGGCTCACGCTTCATTCGACCTAATGCTTTTGCCCGACCAGGCTACGGGGCGCATTTTGCGGTTCGATCCGATCAACCAGGTTCAGCTAGGATCGCTTAACGTACATTCGGCCCCTAAGGCAGTCGCGGCAAAGTCCGGATCCCCATACGCATACTCAACCAATAATCAAGGCGGTGTCAAGTTCGATTACAGCACCGGTGAACGGCTCACCGCCGTGACTTTCCCCGATGGCCCAATCTCCCTTAACCATGACGGCTCGCGCGTTTTCGAGACGATTGGAAGCAGCCTAGTTTATCGTTACGATGCCAATCTTGGTTATCTTGGAAATTTCACCGCGGGGCCAATTACCAACACGATGGCGGTGCAACAGTACGGCAGTGCGCGTATCATAGCCCTTGGTCTCAATTCATCGGGGGACCTGGTGGCGGCAAACTTCGATACCACGACCTTTGCGCAAGTCGGCCCTACCATCATGCTTGTGGCAGCTGCAAATTACCTTGCCGGCTCCTTTGTCAATGGCATGAGTTTCGTAAACGGTAGCGGGATGCTAGCCTATCGCGCAAGCGACTCCTCGACCAAGCTGCTCCGTGTCAATCTGGATGCCAACATGGGCGCTTCATCCACGACGGCGGGAGCAACCGTGAGTGGTTATGCAACTGCCACTAATTCCACCGCAACGGTCCTCGCCGGCCATACCGGCTTCTTTGTCGTTGGCACTAACAACTCCGGCACTGGCACCTATATCAGCGAATTCGTGAATCCAAGCGGTGGCGTGTCTAGCGTCTACACGCTGAACGGGGTTCTGATGCCTGCCGGACGATGGCGGGGGGCGAACATCGTAGCTCCGGAGCCGGGCACGATGATTGCCCTCGGCGCGGGGGTTCTGGCTTTATTTCGTCGGCGGAAGAAGGCGGCTTAGCGTTTGGCGTTGAACGAGAAGGGGGCTGGTCCAAAGGCCAGCCCCTTTCTCGTTCGAATCCATCTTTCATAATCAGCGTATGCCCGAATTGCCCGAAGTTGAGACCGTCCGCCGCGTGATGGAGGGGGCGCTGGTGGGGCGCACGATCGCGGAAGTCGAGGTCGCGCCGGATGAGATCGTGCTGGGGCGGTTCCCGAATGCGGCGATGGAGGAGCACCTGAAGGGCGCACGGGTGACCGGGGTTGGGCGCAAAGGGAAGTATTGGTGGATCGAACTCGATAAGAAGCCATGGCTATTTGGGCACCTCGGCATGGCGGGCTGGATACGTGAGATGGGCGAGCCGACGATCCGCATTCGCGAGATGGGCAACATGCCGCTGGACGACGAGGAGGGCCGCCCGCGCTTCCTAAAGCTAATGCTGACTACCGAAGAAGGAAGGCGCATCGCGATGACCGACGGTCGCCGATTGGCCCGCTTGTGGCTCAGCGACTCACCCGAGGAAGACAAGCGGATCGGAGCATTGGGCTTTGATTCTTGGAAGGGACTGCCTTCTGTTGCGGAGTTACACAATTTGCTGAAAAAGCGTAAGGCGCCGTTGAAGGCGATCCTGCTCGATCAGGCGCTGTTCGCCGGAGTTGGCAATTGGATCGCCGACGAAGTGATGCTGAAGTCGCGTCTCTCGCCTCACCGGCTGGGGACTTCTTTGACGGAGAAGGAGGCGGGGGCTTTGAAGAAGGCGATTGAGGATGTGATTAGCCTAGCGGTCGAGAAAGGTGCGGATAAAGAGCAGTTCCCGGCGGACTGGTTGTTTCATGTTCGCTGGGGCGGCAAGAAGGGCATTCCGCAGTTCGATGGGCACGA